>DMID01000018.1:0-2221 GCA_003449195.1 Lysobacteraceae bacterium
CGCACAGCGCACGGAAGGCCTCGGCCTGCGCCGGTTCGGGCACGGCATCGGCATGGGCGAACAGCCAGCCGCGCTCGCGGCCCAGCACATGCAGCAGCAGCAGCTCGGCTTCGTGGCGTTCCAGCCCGGCGGCGGTTTCGTCGGCGAGCAGCATGCCGACGGCGTGGGCGGAAACGGGAGCTGCGGTCATGCGCGGGGGTTCCGGACGGCGGACGGCAACATGGCCGTCACGGTTGAATACGGTGGAGGGCGCCATTATCCCCGGAGTCGGCAGTCCGTCTCCGCAAAAACCCGGAATTGATAGACAAAGACTATCTATTCAATTACATCAATCGATTTGAGAAATCTATCGAGGCCGCCTAGCATGAGCCTCGTTCCAGAACGCCCCGCGTTCACCCACCCAAGCACAGAGGTCAACTCCATGTCCGTCATCAACACCGAAATCCTCCCGTTCAAGGCCCAGGCCTTCAAGGACGGCAAGTTCATCGAAGTTTCCGACGCCGACCTGAAGGGCAAGTGGTCCGTGGTCGTGTTCTACCCGGCCGACTTCACCTTCGTCTGCCCGACCGAGCTGGAAGACCTGGCCGACAACTATGCCGAGTTCCAGAAGCTCGGCGTCGAGGTGTACTCGGTCTCGACCGACACCCACTTCTCGCACAAGGCCTGGCACGATACCTCGGCCGCGATCGGCAAGATCAAGTACACGATGGTCGGCGACCCGGACCACACCATCTCGAAGAACTTCGACGTGCTGCGCCCGGCCGGCCTGGCCGACCGCGGTACCTTCATCATCGACCCGAACGGCGTGATCCAGTCGGTGGAAATCACCGCCGAGGGCATCGGCCGCGAGGCGTCGGACACGCTGCGCAAGGTCAAGGCCGCCCAGTACGTCTCCAGCCACCCGGGCGAAGTGTGCCCGGCCAAGTGGAAGGAAGGCGAGAAGACTCTCGCCCCGTCGCTGGATCTGGTCGGCAAGATCTGATCCCGCCACGTCGAACCGCGCGTTGCCTGCTGCAGCGCGCGGGCCGTCCCCGCCATCTCGGCGGGGACAGGCCGGAGCCGGCAAGCGCTGCCGTTTCCGGCCTGTCCCTCCCTCCCCGAACGCGCCGCCCCGGCGATGCGCGCCGGACGGGTTCGCCCGGAATATCCGGTTTCCCTACTTCCCACTTTCCCCACGGAGCCACGCCATGTTGGATGCCGCCCTGAAAACCCAGTTGCAGGCCTATCTCGAAAAGGCCGTGCGCCCCATCGCCATCGTCGCCAACACCGACGATGGTGCCGCCTCGCGCGAGATGCTCGAACTGCTCGAGGACATCAAATCCACCTCGGACAAGATCACGCTGGACGTGCGCCACGACGCCGCCGAGCGCGTGCCGTCCTTCGCCCTGACCAGCCCCGGCAAGGACATCCACCTGCGCTTTGCCGGCCTGCCGATGGGCCACGAGTTCACCTCGCTGGTGCTGGCCCTGCTGCAGGTGGGCGGCTACCCGTCCAAGGCCGCGCAGGACGTGATCGAGCAGGTCAAGGCGCTCGACGGCGAGTACGCGTTCGAGACCTACTTCTCGCAGTCGTGCATGAACTGCCCGGACGTGGTGCAGGCGCTGAACCTGATGAGCGTGCTGAACCCGAAGATCCGCCACGTGGCCATCGACGGCGCCAATTTCCCGGCCGAGGTCGAGGAGCGCCAGGTGATGACCGTGCCGACCATCTACCTCAACGGCCAGCCGTTCGGCCAGGGCCGCATGGGCATCGAGGAGATCGTCGCCAAGCTGGACAGCCACTCCGGCGAGCGCGAGGCGGGCAAGCTCGACGCCAGGGCGCCGTTCGACGTGCTGGTGATCGGCGGCGGCCCGGCCGGCGCCGCGGCGGCGATCTACGCCGCGCGCAAGGGCATCCGCACCGGCGTGGCGGCCGAACGCTTCGGCGGCCAGGTGCTGGACACGCTGGCCATCGAGAACTTCATCTCGGTGAAGGAAACCGAAGGCCCGAAGCTGGCGGTGGCGCTGGAGGAGCACGTGCGCGACTACGACGTGGACATCATGAACCTGCAGCGCGCGCAGAAGCTGGTGCCCGGCAGCGACGGCATCGAGGTGCAGTTCGCCAACGGCGGCACGCTGAAGGGCAAGACCGTGATCCTTGCCACCGGCGCACGCTGGCGCGACATGGGTGTGCCCGGCGAGGTGGAGTACCGCACCAAGGGCGTGACCTATTGCCCGCACTG
>DMID01000018.1:2266-2671 GCA_003449195.1 Lysobacteraceae bacterium
TGGCGGTGATCGGCGGCGGCAATTCCGGCGTCGAGGCGGCCATCGACCTGGCCGGCGTGGTGGCCCACGTCACCCTGATCGAGTTCATGGACGAGCTGCGCGCCGACGCGGTGCTGCAGCGCAAGCTCCACAGCCTGCCCAACGTCACCGTGATCAAGCACGCCCAGACCACCGAGGTGGTCGGCGACGGCAGCAAGGTCACCGGCCTGAGCTACAAGGACCGCGGCACCGGCGAGCTGCACACGGTGGACTTGGCCGGCGTGTTCGTCCAGATCGGCCTGCTGCCGGTGACCGACTGGCTCAAGGACAGCGGCGTGGAGCTGAGCCAGCGCGGCGAGATCGTGATCGACGCGCGCGGCCAGACCAGCGTGCCCGGCGTGTTCGCCGCCGGCGACTGCACCACGG
>DMID01000144.1:0-5603 GCA_003449195.1 Lysobacteraceae bacterium
ATTCCGCGCGGCTGGACGAGGTGCTCACCGCCGCGCAGGACCTGCTGCGGCGGGGGGCCCGCGAGCATCTGCTGCTGGCCGGCTATTCGCTGGGCGGCAACTTCGCCCTGCGGCTGGCCCTGCATGCCGGCGAGGCGCGGCTGCCGCTGCGCCGGGTGGCTGCGGTATGCCCGTTGCTGGACCCGGCCACCACGATGGACAGCATCGAGCACGGCCCGGCGATGTACGACTGGTATTTCCGCCGAAAATGGCGCGAATCACTGCTGCGCAAGCGCAAGCTGTTCCCCGAGCATTTCCACTACACCGACACCACGCTGGCGCTGGACACGCGCGGGCTGATGCGCTGGATGGCGCATCGCCATGCCGGCTTCCGCACCCTGGACGCTTATTTCGAAGCGTATTCGATCGCCGGTGACCGTCTGGCCGGCTTGGCCGTGCCGGCCGACATCCTGATGGCCGAGGACGACCCGGTGATCCCGTACGGGGATTTCACCCACTGGCACCTGCCGGCCACGGCCACGCTGGAGATCGCGCGCTGGGGCGGCCACTGCGGCTTCATCGAAAACGCCGCCGGCGACGGCTTTTCCGAGCGCTGGGTGGCCGAGCACCTGGAGGCGGGGCTGCCTCGCGACCGGGCCGTCGCTCCCTCGGGGGAATGACATGCACATGGGAGAACCCGCAATGCACATCCGCAGCGACAGTTTCGCGTCCGGCCAGCCGATCCCGGTCGAATTCGCGATGGGGGCCGTAGATGGCTTCGGCGGCAACCGCAATCCGCAGCTGGCATGGGACGAAGTACCGGTCGGCGCGGCGTCGTTCGCGTTGCTGTGCATCGATCCGGATGCGCCGAGCGATGCCGGCGTGGCCGGCAAACCCGGTTACGAAATCCCGGTGGATTTCGTGCGCGCCCCGTTCGTGCACTGGGTGATGGCGGACATTCCCGGCGACGTGCGCGCCATTGAGGCCGGCAGTTGCAGCGACGGCATCAGCGTGCACGGCAAGACGGCCCCGGCCGGTCCTGCCGGCGCGCGGCAGGGGCTGAACGACTACACCGGCTGGTTTGCCGGCAACGCCGGGATGGCCGGCGATTACCTCGGTTACGACGGCCCGTATCCGCCGCCGAACGACCTGCGCCCGCATCGCTATTTCTTCCGCCTGTTCGCGCTGGACGTGCCGGCGCTGGATCTGCCGCCGCGCTTCGGTGCCGGCGAGGTGCTGCGGGCGATGCAGGGCCACGTGCTGGCGGAGGCCGCGCTGTACGGCATCTATTCGCTGCATCCGGGCATCTGACGGCGGTTCCCGGCCCCCAGGTTGCCGGGGCACATGACCACCGGCGGTTGACAGGGCGGTGTCCAAAGCGTGTATTTTGCGTTAATCGTGTTGCGGTGCGGCATGCCTCGCACCGCCACGGATGACCCGCCCATTCCTCCGGAGTCCTTCCATGTCCAGCTCTTGGTCGCTGCGCACCAGTGCGCTCGCCGTAGCCATCAATTCCGTCCTCGTCTTCGGTGCCAGCGCCGCAGACCAGGCCACCAAGTCCGACGACGGCATCGCCCGCCTCGACCAGGTGCAGGTCACGGCCGAGCGCAAGGCCGAGGCCTCCAAGGACGTGCCGGTGTCGGCCACCGTGCTGCGTCAGGAATATCTCGATGCCATTGCCACCAGCGCCTCGGACGTGCGCGTGCTGGCCGGCAAGGCGCCCAGCCTGAACGTGGAATCCTCCAACGGCCGCGTGTTCCCGCGCTTCTACATCCGCGGCTACGGCAACACCGACTACACCACCTACGCCTCGCAGCCGGTGTCGTTCGTCTACGACGACGTGGTGTACGAAAACGCCTTCCTGAAGGGCTTCCCGCTGTTCGATCTGGACAGCGTGGAAGTGCTGCGCGGTCCGCAGGGTACCCAGTTCGGCCGCAACACCCCGGCCGGCGTGGTCAAGGTCAATTCGGCCAAGCCGGAGATCGGCGCCACCGGCGGCTACGTCAGCGCGTCCTACGGCACGCATGCCACCAGCTCGCTGGAAGGCGCGGTCAACCTGCCGATCAACGATGCCTGGGCCATGCGCATCTCCCTGCTGCAGCAGCACCGCGATGACTGGGTGACCAGCCAGGTCACCGGCCAGAAGCTGGAAGGCTACGACGACAACGCCGCGCGCGTGCAGGTGCTGTTCAAGCCGAGCGATGATTTCGAAGCGCTGTTCAATGCCCACGTGCGCAAGCTCAACGGCACCGCGCGCCTGTTCCGCGCCAACATCTTCAAGCAGGGCACCAACCAGCTGGTGGACGGCTTCGACGAGCGCAAGGTGTGGACCGACGGCTACAACAGCCAGCAGCTGACCACGTGGGGCGCCAGCGCCAACCTGACCTGGGACCTGGGCGACATCGCGGTCCACTCGATCACCGGTTACGAGGCGATTCCGAAGTACTACAGCCGTGGCGACATCGACGGCGGCAACACCACCGTGGCGCCCCATGGCCCGGGCATTGTCCCGTTTGCCTCGGAAACCGCCGGCGGCATCAAGGACCTGAGCCAGTGGACCCAGGAACTGCGCGTGGAGTCGCAATACGACGCGCCGTTGAACTGGCAGGCCGGCCTGTTCTACTTCAGCGACAACGTCGAAGGCGAAGGCTATGCCTACGACACGCCTGCCGGCAGCGACAAGGCCAACTGGTCCGGCTACAACCTGACCCGGCAGAAGAACACCTCGTGGGCGGGCTTCGGCTCGGTCAATTGGCAGGCCACCGACAAGCTGAACGTGCGCGGCGGCCTGCGCTGGACCTACGACAAGAAGACCTTCGACGTGCTCGACTGGGATTACGCCTTCTCGATCCCGACCGCGTACCCGACCTTCCCGGTGGGCCGCAAGATCAGCGATTCCAAGCTCAGCGGCGACCTGAGCGCGACCTACGCGATCAACGACGACGTCAACGTCTATGCCCGCTATGCGCGCGGTTTCCGCGCCGGCAGCTTCTCGGCGCCCACCCAGTTCTCCTCCACGCTGACCAAGGTCGATCCTGAAACCGTCGATTCGTACGAGACCGGCATCAAGGCCGACCTGTGGGATCGTCGCGCCCGCATCGATTTCGACGTGTACTGGATGAACATCAAGAACCAGCAGCTCACCGCGGTGGGCGGCGCATCCAACAGCGTCTCGCTGATCAATGCCAAGAAGAGCCAGGCCTACGGTGCCGAAGTCGATTTCGAGGCCCTGATCACCGAGAACCTGCGCATTGGCGTCAACGGCAGCTACAACCACACCGAGTTGAAGCAGAAGGATCTGGCCACGTCGGCCTGCGGTTCGGGCATGTGCACCGTGACAGACCCGATCGACGCCAACGGCTACGCCGTGATCGACGGCAACCCGCTGCCGCAGGCGGCCAAGTGGATCGGCAACGTCAACCTGCGTTACGGCATCCCGGTGGGCGAGGATGGCGAGGTTTTCTTCTACACCGACTGGTCGTATCGCAGCGAGGTCAACCTGTTCCTGTACGAGTCGAAGGAATTCATCGGCCAGCCGCTGTTCGAAGGCGGCGCGAAGATCGGCTACAACTGGGGCGGCGGCACCTACGAGGCGTCGGTGTTCTGCCGCAACTGCACCAACCAGATCCGTGCCACCGGCGCCATCGATTTCAACAACCTGACCGGTTTCATCAACGATCCGCGCATCTGGGGCGTGCAGTTCCGCGCCAACTTCTGATTCGCGTCCTGCCGCAACCGGCGCCGGTTGCGGCAGCGTCCACGCAAGGCCGTCGGCAGCAATGTCGGCGGCCTTTGCGCATCCGCAGGCGGCGCGTTCATGGGCGTGCAACCCCGGCCGGGCCGCAATGGCCTAGGATCGACGGCCACGCCCGTCAGCGGGCATCCATCGCTTCGACAAGGACATCGCCATGACCCAGTGGTATTTCATCACCGGCACGAATGCCGCCGACCGCGTCGGCCCGCTCGACGATGCCGCCGCGCAGGCGCACGCGCAGCGCAACCCCGCCGCACTGTGCTGGCGCGAAGGCCTGAGAGGCTGGAAGCCGGTGCGCGAGATGCCAGAGTTTGCGGCCGACGGCGCCACGGCCGCTCCGCCGCCGCCGCCGCGCGGATACGGCACGGGTGCGGACGAGATTGACTTCCGCATCGTCGGCCACGACATGCAGTTCGTCGAGGTGGAGCTGGACCCGGGCGAGAGCGCCGTGGCCGAGGCCGGCGCGCTGATGTTCAAGGACGCGGCGGTGCAGATGGAAACCGTGTTCGGCGACGGCTCGCGCGGCGCCAGCGGCGGTGGCGGCCTGATGGACAAGCTGCTCGGCGCGGGCAAGCGCCTAGTCACCGGCGAGAGCCTGTTCACCACCGTCTACACCCACACCGGCAACGGCAAGGCCAAGGTGGCCTTCGCCGCGCCGTATCCGGGCACGGTGCTGGCGCTGAAGCTGTCCGAATACGGCGGCCGCCTGATCTGCCAGAAGGACAGCTTCCTGGCCGGCGCGCGCGGCGTGTCGCTGGGCATCGCCTTCCAGCGCAACATCATGACCGGGCTGTTCGGCGGCGAGGGCTTCATCATGCAGAAGCTCGAAGGCGACGGCTGGGTGTTCGTGCATGCCGGCGGCACCCTGGTGCAGCGCGAACTGGCCGCCGGGGAGCGGCTGGACGTGGATACCGGCTGCGTGGTGGCCTACACCTCGACGGTGAATTTCGACGTGCGCCGGGTGGCCGGGCTCAAGAGCATGTTCTTCGGCGGCGAAGGCGTGTTCCTGGCCACGCTGACCGGGCCGGGCCACGTGTGGCTGCAGTCGCTGCCGTTCTCGCGGCTGGCCGGGCGCATGTTCGCCGCCGCGCCGCAGGGCGGTGGCCAGAGCCGCGGCGAAGGTTCGGTGCTGGGCGGGCTGGGCCGCATCCTCGACGGCGACAACAATTTCTGACGGTCTGACCACCGGCATCGCGCCGGTCGTCCGCCGTTTCGGAAGGCGCGCGTATCCTTGCGCGCATTCACCCGTCTTCGCCGAAGGCTATGACTCTTTCGCCGCACTTCCTGCGCCCGGTTGCCGGTGCCCTGTTGTCCGCCCTGTTGCTGGCTTCCTGCGGCGGCAATACCCGTCCGGAACCGCCGCCTGCCACGGCGGTGGTCGCGGCCAAGCCGGTGAAGATCGGGTTGGCGTTGGGCGGCGGCGCGGCCAAGGGTTTTGCCCACATCGGCGTGATCAAGATGCTGGAAGCCAACGGCATCAAGGCCGACGTGGTGTCCGGCACCAGCGCCGGCAGCGTGGTCGGTTCGATGTACGCCGCCGGCATGGGCCCGTTCCAGCTGCAGGAGAAGGCGGTGGCGCTGGACGAATCGTCCATCCGCGACGTGCGCCTGTTCGCCGGCGGGCTGGTGCAGGGACAGAAGCTGCAGGACTACGTCAACGCGACGGTCGGCAACAAGCCCATCCAGCAGCTGGCCAAACCCTTCGCCGCCGTGGCCACGCGGCTGGAGGACGGCGAGCGCAGCGTGTTCGTGCGCGGCAACACCGGCCAGGCGGTGCGGGCCTCGTCCAGCGTGCCGGGCGTGTTCGAGCCGGTGACGATCGGCAAGTGGCATTACGTGGACGGCGGCGTGGTCAGCCCGGTGCCGGTGG
>DMID01000144.1:5679-5996 GCA_003449195.1 Lysobacteraceae bacterium
TGGTCAGCCCGGTGCCGGTGGACGCGGCCAAACAGCTGGGCGCGGATTTCGTCATCGCCGTGGACATTTCCAGCAAGGCCAGCGGCAAGAACCCGGGCGACCTGTTCGGCACCGTCAACCAGTCCATCAACATCATGGGCCAGAAGCTCGGCGCGGCGGAGCTGGCACGCGCGGACATCGTGATCCGGCCCGGCGTGGGTGCCATCGGCCCGGCCGATTTCGAGCAGCGCAACCGCGCCATCATGCTCGGCGAAAAGGCCGCGCTGGCGGCGATGCCGCAGATCAAGGCCAAGCTGGCGGCGCTGCGGCAGGCCCGG
>DMID01000222.1:0-142 GCA_003449195.1 Lysobacteraceae bacterium
GACCTGCAGAGCGCCAAGCGCGTGGTGTCCGGCGGCCGCGGCGTCGGTTCGGCCGACAACTTCAAGGTCATCTACGCGCTGGCCGACAAGCTCGGCGCGGCGGTGGGCGCCTCGCGCGCGGCGGTGGACGCCGGCTACGTGC
>DMID01000222.1:210-29105 GCA_003449195.1 Lysobacteraceae bacterium
GGCCAGACCGGCAAGATCATCGCGCCGGAGCTGTACGTGGCGGTGGGCATCAGCGGCGCCATCCAGCACCTGACCGGCATCAAGGACGCCGGCACCATCGTGGCGATCAACAAGGACGGCGACGCGCCGATCTTCGAAGTGGCCGACATCGGCCTGGTCGGCGACCTGTTCACGCTCCTGCCCGAGCTGGAAACTGCGCTGGGCTGAATCAGGCCAAGCCATCGGTCACGCGAACGGCCGCCTTCGGGCGGCCGTTCCGTTTTCCGGCGCGCGCGATACAACCCCATGCGAACGCAGCGCACGGCTGTCGCGTCGCGTCACGATCGGACCGGCGCGTCCGGCCGGATGCCGACGTGTGCGCGAAAGCCACATCCACGTGGCTCGGCCGCACAGCGGGCCACCGACGCATTGTCGGCTCACTCATGTCGGGCAACGGCCCGACCATCGATCAGCCGTACCGCAGCGTCACGCCGGTGGCCGCATCCAGTTCGGCCCGGCTCACGCCCGGCGCAATCTCCGCCACCGTCAGCCCGGCCGGCGTCACGTCGAACACGCCGAGGTTGGTGATGATCCGGTCGACCACGCCCTTGCCGGTCAGCGGCAGCGTGCATTCGTGGACGATCTTGTGCTCCTCGTCCTTGTTCTGGTGGTCCATCAGCACGATCACGCGCTCCACGCCAGCCACCAGATCCATCGCCCCGCCCATGCCCTTGACCAGCTTGCCCGGCACCGTCCAGTTGGCAATGTCGCCGGTATCGGAAACCTGCATGGCACCGAGGATGGCCAGGTCGATGTGGCCGCCACGGATCATCGCGAAGGACTCGTCGCTGGCGAAGAAACTGCCGCCCGGCAACACGGTGACGGTCTGCTTGCCGGCATTGATCAGGTCCGGATCGACCTGCTCGCGGGTCGGGAACGGGCCGATGCCGAGCATGCCGTTCTCCGACTCCAGCCACACCTGCACGCCGGGCGGTAGGTGGTCGGCCACCCGCGTGGGCATGCCGATGCCGAGGTTGACGTACATGCCGTCGGCCAGTTCCTGCGCGGCACGCGCGGCCATTTGCTCCAGAGTCCAGGCCATCTCAGCGCCCCTCCTCGCGCAGCATCAGCACGTCGATGCGCTTTTCCGGATGCGGGTTGAGCACGATCCGGTCCACGTAGATGCCCGGCAGGTGCACGGCATCCGGGTCGATCATGCCCACGTCCACCAGCTCTTCCACCTCGGCCACGCAGACCTTGCCGGCCTTGGCGCATACCGGGTTGAAGTTGCGCGCGGTATGGCGGAACAGCAGATTGCCGGCGGCGTCGGCCTTCCATGCCTTGATCAGCGCGATGTCGGCATGCAGCGCCTTCTCCAGCACGTAATGGCGTCCGCCGAACTCGCGTGTTTCCTTGCCCTCGGCCACCACCGTCCCGTAGCCGGTCGCGGTGAAGAATGCCGGGATGCCGGCGCCAGCCGCGCGCAGACGTTCGGCCAGGCTGCCTTGCGGGGTGAGTTCAAGCTCGATCTCGCCGGCCAGATACTGGCGCTGGAACTCCTTGTTCTCGCCGACGTAGGAGCCGACGAAACGCCGGACCTGCCGCTGCTGCACCCATTGCCCGAGGCCGAAATTTTCGGTGCCGGGGTTGTTGGAGATCACCGTCAGGCCGCGAATGCCGCTGTCGCGCACGGCGGCGATCAGCGCCTCGGGGATGCCGCACAGGCCGAAGCCGCCCACGGCGAAGGTCTGGCCATCGGCCAGCAGATCGGACAAGGCATGCCGGGCGTCCGCATGCAGTTTTCTGGAAACAGGGGGCACGGCAACCTCGCGCCACCGGCATGGGCCGGCAAACATGACTGGGGGAATCGCCATGCTAGTGCGCATGACCCGCCCTGCCGATTCCACCTTCGGATGAAGGCCGCCATTCACCGCCGGCCTTGACCGGGATGCCGGGGATGCCCGCGCATCCTTGCCTCCACAACGCGCAAGCCTCCAGCCGGCGCGTCTTGCCGAACGCATGCCGGCGCCCTCGACGGACGCTGTCCTTCCCATGCTCCCGAACCATCGGCACAGGGTCATCGCCTCCAGCATCCGGCGCTTGCAGCCATCGGCCAAGGCCGATCCACGCCGGCACCGCCTGATTGAAGAGCAACCTGCATGCACCACCGTCGAACGGGCGATGACCAGCTCCGCAGATGTCACACGGCCGGGAGCGACCGATGAGTACATCGTCTGCCTGCCCGCGAGTGCGCAAGCGGTGTCGAAGATGCCGCTTGCGTGACCGGGCGGACCGGCGGGCATGACCCATGTCTCGGCAACGACAAGCACCCGGCCTGATTACGGGCTGCGCCCCGCATGCATCATGCATGTCGTCGTGCCGACTACGTCGCCGGCCACGCTTTGCGCCGCTGGCTATACTGTCCGTCCCTCACGGATCAGAGACGTCCATGCCTTCGACCGCCTGTTTCAAGGCCTACGACATCCGCGGCCGCATCCCCGACGAGCTGGATGACACCCTGGCCCGCCGGATCGGCGTTTCGATGGCCGACCTGCTCGGCCCCGGCCCGGTGGTCACCGGCCGCGACGTGCGCCTGAGCAGCGCATCCCTGCAACAGGCGGTCAGCGAGGGCCTGCGTGCAGCGGGGCGCGAGGTGATCGACATCGGCCTGTGCGGCACCGAGGAGGTCTATTTCCAGACGGCCCACCGCCAGGCGGCCGGCGGCGTGATGGTCACCGCCAGCCACAATCCCATGGACTACAACGGCATGAAGTTGGTGCGCGAGCAGGCCCGGCCGATCAGTTCGGACACCGGCCTGTTCACGATCCGCGACGCCGCCTTCGCCTCGCTCGACGCGCCGCTGCCGCCGCTCGCCGGGTCACTGTCCGCCGATGCGGACAAATCCGCCTACATCGAGCACCTACTCGGCTATGTGGATCTTGCTGCGCTCAAGCCGCTGAAGATCGTCGCCAATGCCGGCAACGGCGGCGCCGGGCCGGTCGTTGACCTGCTGGCAAAACACTTGCCGTTCGAGTTCATCCGCATCCAGCACGAGCCGGACGGCAGCTTCCCCAACGGCATCCCCAACCCACTGCTGCCGGAAAAGCGTGCCGCCACCGCCGAGGCAGTGCTCGCGCACAAGGCCGATTTCGGCATCGCCTGGGACGGCGACTTCGACCGCTGCTTCTTCTTCGACCATACCGGCCGCTTCATCGAGGGCTATTACCTCGTCGGCCTGCTGGCCAAGGCGCTGCTGGCCCGGCACCCGGGCGGGAAGATCATCCACGACCCGCGGCTGGTCTGGAACACCATCGAAATGGTCCGCGAGGCCGGCGGCATCCCGGTGGAATGCAAGAGCGGGCATGCCTTCATCAAGGAAAAGATGCGCGCGGAAAATGCCGTGTACGGCGGCGAGATGAGCGCGCACCATTATTTCCGCGCATTCTCGTACTGCGACTCCGGCATGATCCCGTGGCTGCTGATCGCCGGCCTGGTCAGCGCCAGCGGCCAGTCGCTGGCCGCGCTGCTGGACGACCGCATGCGCGCCTATCCGTGCAGCGGCGAGATCAACTTCACCGTCACCGATGCCAAGGCCGCCGTCGCGCGCGTGCTCGAACACTTCGCCGCGCAGTCGCCCAGGCTCGAACACGTGGACGGCGTCAGCGCCGACTTCGGCGACTGGCGCTTCAACCTGCGCAGTTCCAACACCGAACCGCTGCTGCGGCTGAACGTGGAATCGCGCGGCGACGAATCGCTGATGCAGGCACGCACCGACGAGATTTCGGCGTTGCTGCTGAAAGCGTGAGCTGCCGCGCGGCCCCACCTGACTCCAAGACACCCAAATGAACGACCTCCAGCCTGTCATCCTGTCCGGCGGTTCCGGCACCCGGCTGTGGCCGCTTTCGCGCGAAGCTTATCCAAAGCAGTTCATTCCCTTGTATGGCAGCGACACCATGCTGCAAGCCACATGGAAGCGGGTGACGGACATCGTCGCGTTGCCTCCGATCATCGTGGCCAACCAGGAACACCGGTTCGTCGCCGCCGAGCAGCTGCAGCAGGCCGGCGCCAAACCCGACACCATCCTGCTCGAGCCGATCGGTCGCAATACCGCGCCGGCCATCGCGATCGCGGCCCTGCATGCCATGGCCGGCGGCAAGGACCCGTTGCTGCTGGTATTACCCTCCGATCACGTGATCCGGGACGTGCCCGCTTTCCATGCCGCCATTGCCTCCGCCGCCGATTTTGCCGAAGCAGGCAAGCTCGCCACCTTCGGCATCGTGCCATCACGGCCAGAAACCGGCTACGGCTACATCAAGGCCGTGCCGGGCGACGGACCGCGTGCCATCGAATGCTTCATCGAAAAGCCCGATGCCGCTGCAGCAGGGCGCTATGTGGCTTCTGGCGAGTACTACTGGAACAGCGGCATGTTCCTGTTCAAGGCATCGCGCTATCTGGCCGAACTCGAGCGACTGCAACCGGCAATGCTGGCCGCCTGCCGCGAATCCCTCGACAAGGCCGGCCACGACATGGATTTCATCCGGCTGGATCGCGATGCCTTTGCCGCCAGCCCTGCCGATTCCATCGACTATGCGGTGATGGAAAAGACGACCGCTGGCGTCGTTATCCCCCTCGATGCCGGATGGAGCGACGTAGGCTCCTGGTCGGCTTTGTGGGAGATCTCCGAACACGATGAAGACGGCAACGCCCATCATGGCGACGTCATCTCGCTGGATTGCCACAACACCTATGCGTACGGCAGCCGGCGCCTGGTGGCCATGTTGGGGCTCGACGACATCGTCGTCGTCGAAACCGACGACGCCGTGCTCGTCGGTCATCGCGATCACATGCAGCAGGTCAAGGACATCGTTGCCGCGCTGAAGGCGAAGGGCCGCCCCGAAACCACCTGGCACCGCAAGGTCTATCGCCCCTGGGGCGCCTACGACTCAATCGACCATGGCGAACGTTTCCAGGTCAAACGCATCACCGTCAAACCCGGCGCCTCGCTGAGCTTGCAGATGCATCACCACCGCGCCGAGCACTGGGTGGTGGTCAGCGGCACCGCCGAAGTGACACGCGGCGATGAAACGATCCTCCTTGGCGAAAACCAGAGCACCTACATACCGCTAGGCGTCACCCACCGCCTGCGCAACCCGGGCGTGCTGCCGCTGGAACTGATCGAAGTGCAATCAGGCAGTTATCTGGGCGAAGACGACATCGTGCGCTTCGAGGACAGCTACGGGCGGCAATGATCCGGACGGCGCGTTTGCGTTACCCTCCGGAACCGGCAGGATCCGCATCCTGCAATACGCCCTGACAGGAATCGCGTTTCCCGCATGGAACCATCACACCACACGCCGGATCATGCCCTGTGCGTCGATCTGGACGGCACGCTGTTGCGCACGGACCTGCTGCACGAATCGCTGCTCGCGCTGCTTTCCCGCAACTTCCTGTATCTGTTCCTGCTGCCGATCTGGCTGCTGAAGGGCAAGGCGGGCTTCAAGCGCGAGATCGCCCGCCGGGTGGCGCTCGCTCCCGAAATGCTGCCTTGCGACGAGCGCGTGCTCGAATTGCTGCGCACCACCCCCCAGCGACCGCGCGTGCTGTGCACCGCTTCGGATGCGCTGCTGGTTGAGCCGCTGGCACGCCATCTCGGGCTTTTCGAGGAGGTGCTTGCCAGTGACGGCCGCACCAATCTCGGCGGCACGGCCAAGGCGGCCGCGCTGGTGGAGCGCTTCGGCGAACGCGGTTTCGATTACGCCGGCAATGCCCCGGTGGACATGAAAGTATGGGCCCGTGCCGACGGCGCGCTGGTCGTCAACGCACCACTGCGGCTAGCCCGCGCCGCTGACAAGGTGGCGGCCGGCGGCACCAAGGCACACCTGCCCGCCGCCCGGGGCGGGCTGCGCGTCTGGGCCAAGGCGCTGCGCCTGCACCAGTGGCTTAAGAACCTGCTGGTGCTGGTGCCGCTTCTCAGCGCGCACCGTTTCCTTGAACCGCCGGCCATCGCTCAAACGTTCGGCGCATTCGTGGCGTTCGGCCTGTGCGCTTCCGGCACGTATCTGCTCAACGACCTGCTCGACCTTGCCCCGGACCGCCTGCATCCGCGCAAGCGTCGCCGGCCGTTCGCCGCCGGCACCTTGCCGATCCGCAACGGCTTGCTGGCGCTGCCACTGCTCGTGCTGGCGGGCTTTGCGCTCGCATGGGCCATTGGCCCGGCATTCGCACTCGCGCTGCTGGCCTATTGCGTGATGACGCTGGCCTACTCGTTCAAGCTCAAGCGCATCGTGATGATCGACGTGGTGATGCTGGCCGCGCTCTACACCGTCCGCATCGTCGCCGGCGCCGTCGCCATCGACCAGCCACTGTCGTTCTGGCTGCTGGCATTCTCGATGTTCATCTTTCTCAGTCTGGCCCTGCTCAAACGTTACACCGAGCTCAATTCCGTACGCAGCAGCGGCAAGGAAAAGGCTGCCGGTCGCGGTTACGGCACGGCCGACCTGCCGCTGCTGCAATCTCTGGGTGCCGCAGCCGGCTACATTTCGGTGATGGTGCTGGCCTTGTACATCAACAGCCCCGAAAGCCTGAAGCTCTATGCACGGCCGCAGGTACTGTGGCTGCTGTGTCCGTTGTTGCTGTACTGGATCAGCCGCGCCTGGATCATCGCCCATCGCGGCAACATGCACGACGACCCGGTGGTGTTCGCGGCCACCGATCGCGGCTCGCAGATCATCGTCCTGCTGTTCGCGGTGGCGGCGCTGGCGGCGCTGTGAGCGGGATGGAAGACGAATCCTGGGGCCGCTACCCGGCCGCCCGCAACCAGCGCCACCGCTGGCTGCACGACCGCGCCGCCGCGTTGCCGATGCCGGATTCCGGCTCCATGCTCGTCCGCGGCAATGGCCGCAGCTATGGCGACAGCTGCCTCGATCCCGGCGGCACCCTGCTGCATGCGCGCACGCTGGACCGCTTCATCGCATTCGACCCGGCCAGCGGCGTGCTGCGTTGCGAAGCCGGCGTGACCCTGTCGGAAATCATCGACCTGACCTTGCCGCAAGGCTGGTTCCTGCCGGTGACGCCGGGCACCCGACTGGCCACCGTCGGCGGCGCCATCGGCAACGACGTGCACGGCAAGAATCACCACCTGATGGGCAATTTCGGCCATCACCTGCGCCGGCTGGAACTGCTGCGCAGCGACGGGGCCCGGCTCGAACTGTCGCCTTCGGCCGACGGCAACGGCCTGTTCCAGGCCACCCTCGGCGGACTCGGGCTGACCGGTTGCATCACCTGGGCCGAGCTGCAGTTGCGTCGCGTCCCCGGCCCGTGGCTGGAAAGCGAATCCATTCGTTTCGAGGGTCTCGACGAATTCTTCGCCTTGTCGGCCTCCTCGGCCGCCACCCACGAATACACCGTGGCCTGGATCGACTGCCTCGCCAGCGGCAAGCAGCTGGGTCGCGGCCACTTCCTGCGCAGCGACCATGCCGCGCCGCCTCCCGAAGATTGCCCGGCGGTGCGCGAATCGCGGCGCAGCATGCCGTTCACGCCGCCGTTCTCGCTGGTCAACGGCCTCAGCCTGCGGGCCTTCAACACGCTCTACTACTGGCGCCAGCCGGCGCGCAGCAAACGCGCCGTCACGCATTACCGGCCGTATTTCTACCCGCTGGACGGCATCGGCCACTGGAACCGGATGTACGGCCCGCGCGGCTTCATGCAGCACCAATGCGTGCTGCCGCCGGCCCACGCCCGCGAGGGCGTGGCCGCCTTGCTGAAGGAGATCGCCCGCAGCGGGCAGGGCTCGTTCCTGGCCGTGCTCAAGGAGTTCGGCGAACGCCCCTCGCTCGGCATGCTGTCCTTCCCGCGTCCGGGCACCACGCTGGCACTGGATTTCCCCAATACCGGCCCGGACGTGTTCCGCCTGCTCGACCGCCTCGACGCCATCGTCGCCGAGGCCGGCGGCGCGATCTATCCGGCCAAGGACGCGCGGATGTCGCCCGCCGTGTTCCGCAGCGGCTATCCGCGCCTGCAGGAATTCGCTCGCCACATCGATCCCGCTTTCTCGTCCGGCCTCTGGCGCCGGCTCACGGAGTCCACATGCAACGCATCCTGATCATCGGCGCCACCTCCTCCATCGCCGAAGCCGCTGCGCGCGCTTATGCACGGCGCGCTGCGGCGCTGGTGCTTGTCGGCCGCAACCTCGTCCGCCTGCAAGCCATCGCCGACGATCTGGGCACGCGCGGTGCCCATGCCGTCCACCTGCACGCGATGGACGTCAACGAAACCGCCGCCCATGCCGGCATGCTCGATGCCGCCGTGCAGGCACTGGGCGGCATCGACGTGGTGCTGATCGCCCACGGCACTCTGCCCGACCAGGCCGCCTGCAATGCATCGGTGGATCTGTCGCTGCGCGAGTTCGCCACCAATGGCACCTCCACCATCGCCCTGTGCGCGCTGCTCGCGCAGAAACTGGAACCCGGCGCCACTCTGGCGGTGATTTCCTCGGTGGCCGGCGACCGCGGCCGCGCCAGCAACTTCCTGTATGGCAGCGCCAAGGCCGCCGTCAGTGCCTACCTCAGCGGCCTCGGCCAATACCTGCATCCGCGCGGCATCAACGTGCTGACCATCAAGCCCGGCTTCGTCGATACGCCGATGACGGCGTCCTTCAAGAAGGGCGCCCTGTGGGCCACGCCCGAGCAAGTGGCGCGCGGCATCCTGCGCGCCACCGACAAGCGCAAGGCCGTCGCCTATCTGCCCTGGTTCTGGTGGGGCATCATGCAGGTCATCAAGCACATTCCCGAAGCTGCATTTCGCAGGATCAAGCTCTGAACATGATCGACAAGAACGCAAAGATCGTCATTCCCGGTGCCGCCGGCCTCGTCGGGCAGAATCTCGTCGTCGAACCGTAACACCGGAGATATGCCAATCTCGTCGCCATCGACAAGCACGAACACAACCTCGGCATCCTCGCCCGGCTCCACCCGAACGTGCGCACGGTGGCGGCGTATATGGCGTAACCCGGCGAATTCGCCGGTGCCGCGCGCGTCGCGCAACTGCATGCGCAAATCACCGGCAAGACGTCGGAGCCGTTCATCCGCAACAACATCGATGCCACCGGCGGGTACTGGATGCCATCCACAAACATTCGGCGCCCTATCTGGTGCACATTTCCTCGTCGGTGGTCAACTCGGTGGCCGCCGACGACGACACCAAGAAGGCGCAGGAAAAGCTGGTCGTCGAATCCGGCATCCGCCACTGCGTTCTCAAGCCCACGCTGATGTTCGGCTGGTTCGATCCCAAGCACCTGGGCTGGCTGTCACGCTTCATGGCCAATACGCTGGTATCCCCGATTCCAGGCGACGGCAAGTTCATGCACCAGCCGCTGTACGAGCGCGATTTCTGCCGCTGCATCGCCAAGTGCATCGAGCGCGAGCCCGACAGGCAGGCCTACGACATCGTCGGCGATACGCATGTGGACCACCTCGACATCATCAAGATGATCCAACTTGTCAAGAAACTGCATACGCTGATCGTGCATATCCAGATCGGCTTCTTCGCCTTCCTGCTGCGCGTGTATTCGCTCCTCAGTTCCAAACCACCGTTCACCGCCGACCAGTTGAAGGCGCTCAGCGCCGGCGACGACTTCAAGGGCGTCGATACCGAAGCAGTGTTTGGCGTGCGCCAGACTCCGTTCGAGGACACGATACGCGAAAGCTATACCGATTCGCACTACAGCCACCATCGTGCTCAAGCGCTGAACCGTCATCAAGAGACAAGAGATATATGAATACACTCGTGATCGTCGGTAGCGGCCTCATGGGCCTGATGGCTGCCATGGAATTGCTTAAGAAGGGCCACCAAGTTGACATCTACGAACGCGATGACCCCATCGGCGGCATGTCCGCGTACTTCGACTTCGACGGCCTGCGCATCGAGCACTACTACCACTTCATCTGCAAGACCGACTTCCCGCTGTTCAAGCTACTTGAGGACCTGAAGCTATCCGACCGGCTGCATTGGAGGGACACCAAGATGGGGGACTACTATCAAGGCAAGCTGCACAAGTGGGGAACGCCGCTCGCGCTGCTCGGCTTCCCGCACCTGGGGCTGATCGACAAGATCCGCTACGCCTTGCACGTCATGCACACCAAGGGCATCAGCAACTGGACCACGCTCGACAAGGAGAATGCCCGCGACTGGATTACCCGCTGGATCGGCCCCAAGGCCTACAAGGTGATGTGGGAGAAGGCCTTCGCACTGAAGTTCTTTGAGTACCAGAACGACCTGTCCGCGTCGTGGATCGGCACCCGCATCAAGCGGGTGGCACTGTCGCGGCGAAATCTGTTCAATGAGCGCGCGGGCTATCTGGAGGGCGGCTCGGCCATGCTGCTCGAACGCATGGCGGTAGAAGTCACGCGCCTCGGCGCACGCATCCTGCTGTCGCAACCGATCTGGCAAGGGCGCCGGCTAGCACATCGTGTATGCACCCTATTACATGCCCAAGACTCACCCGAAGTGGAAATGGAGCAACCAGCAGCTGATCGATCAAGTCATCAACTGTTTACCGATGATCCACCCAGCCTTCAAGCCCGAGTGGATCCACACGACCCATTGCCATCGCTACGAATACGCGCAGACCATCTGCCCGCCGGGCTTTCAAGACATGCTGCCACCGATGAAAACCACTCTGCCGAGTTTCTACATAAAGAATACGGCGTACTACAACCCAGAAGATCGCTCGATCAACGAGAACATCGATATGGCTGCGAAGCTGGCCGCGGTCGGAACGGCACACATATCGTGAGCCTAAAAACATGCTGAGCCGACAGTTCACGATGTTTCTTCTGGTCGGTGGTCTAGCCGCTTCCGTCAATTTTGGATCTAGAATCGCACTGAGCGCAGTGCTCGGCTACGTCCCGTCGATCATCGTTGCGTATTGCCTTGGCATGGCGATCGCGTTCGTGCTAAACCGCGCAGTCGTTTTCAAATCCGCCAGCAACGCCCTCCACCACCAAGCCGCATGGTTCGTTGCAATCAACCTGCTGGCGATACTTCAGACGTTACTGGTCAGCTTAGCACTGGCGCGCCGGGTGCTGCCCGGCATGGGACTCGAACAACATGCAGAGACCATTGCGCATGCGGTGGGCATCACCGCGCCTGTGGTCACCAGCTACTTCGGGCATAAGTATCTTTCGTTCTCAGCCCGATAGCCCGCTTGCCGCTTTTATTCCGTCCGCCAGTCGTCGAATACAGAACTATGGAAAGTCCGAAAATGCCCCCCCCCGCGCACACTACAACGCCCCAAAACAGCTGGATCACCAGAGAAAGGATAGCGTTCTTCCTGATCATCTTGGTCGCAATGGCCTACAAGAGCAATGATGCGCTGAGCAACCCCCAATTCTGGGCAGAGGACGCAACTATCTTCTTCAAGGAGCAGTTCGGTACGTCGCTGCCTCAGTTCTTCACTCCGTATGCCGGGTATCTGCACTTTGTGCCGAGGTTGGTTGCGTGGATTGCGTCATGGCTTTCCGCCACGAAAGCGCCGTTGATCTACAACGCTTCGGCAATTTTATTGGCGACCGCGGCCATCGTTGTGACCTGCAGCCGCATGAAGTCATATGTGCCAGTGTGGATCGTAGCGCTGTCATTTCTGGCCGTTCCGGGCAGCGGCGAGATACTGGGCAACATCACCAACGCCCAGTGGTTCCTTCAGTTTGCCCTGGCGGCCCTTTGCCTCACCCCTATGCAGGTCGCGTGCGGCTGGATGGTGTGGATGCGCCCGTTGGCGGCCCTTGCCATGGCGCTTACGGGCCCATTCTCTATCGTCCTGGCGTTGATCATTGCGAGCATTCTAGCTACCGCCTACCTGTTGCGACGGATCAAGCTGGACCCGTTCAATGGAGCCCTTGGTGAGTTCGCTGCAACACGCGATTGGGCGGCCTTGACAGCAACATGCTTCGGCGCCATCGTCCAAGCAGCCTTTGTCATCACGCATCCCCCGGTCAAAGGGGAAGGCCAAGACGGTCTTTTCCCGCTGCTCAAGATCACGTTCGGCGAGCTGGTTCCCATTCATACCTTCGGCAGCTCCTTCCTGACTGCGACCGCATGGTTGCTGTTGTTCGCCGTGATCATCGGAACGTTGGTTTTCTCAAAGCGGATCGAAGGACGCTCTCGCCTGATCGTGCTCGGCTTTGTCGCCTTCGCAGCGGCAGAAACATTCGCACCTGTGAGGCTGAAGGAGGTCGCTCCCCTCTACCAATTCATGCTGGCTGACCGCTATTTCTATCTGGTCAAGGTTGTGCTGTGGTGGGCGGCATGGCTGTCGATGTCAGGCGGCAGCCGTCGGAGTCGTTGGAATGCCAGTGTCGCCACGACGGCGCTGCTCTGCCTGGTGGCCGTGACCAACCAACAGTACCTGCGCCGCCCCGCGTTCGTCGATTTCGATTGGCGGAGCCACGCAAAGCAGCTAGAAACACCTGGTTCGTATACGGTTCCGCTCAATCCCCAGGGCTGGGGAGTGATCATCGATTCGAAAGCTTCTGAGAGTGACCAATGAGCCCAAACGCGCGCAGCAACAACTTTGATGCCCTCAGGCTTATCGGCGCGCTGCTAGTGGCATTGGGTCATTCAATGGACATCGCTCTGGGGTATGACGGACTCGGAAGGGCCACCAACAATCAGAGCTTCGGCGGACTCGGGCTAAATATCTTTTGCACCATCAGTGGGTTTCTCATTGCCAAGAGCAGATTCAGGAACGACGCAATGCCGTTCTTCGAGGCTCGCGCCCTACGCATCTTTCCAGCCCTCTGGGTGGCGTTGCCGTTGCTTGCGTTTGGACTGGGACCGATGTTCACCTCGCTCCCGCTGCACGAGTACCTTACCCATCCAGACACTTGGTCGTTCCTCGCAACGGCCGCTGTGTTCCCACTGAATCCGAGTCTGCCTGGGACGTTCGGCGGCGCGCCGCTGGTGGGCCAGCTATACTCTCTGACCGCCGAACTCGGCTTCTATATTCTTGTTGGGCTGTTCGGAGGCTGGCGCCACTTCCCCAAGCTAGTCGCGGTACTGTTTGTCGCGGTAGTCGCCATCTTTGTAAGAACTGACTATGGCTCGCTCCCGTTCTCGCATATCTTCATTGTTTACACTGGCAGCCTTGTCACCTTCTTCTTCCCCGTACGCTTGGGCCTTACCTGTGTTTACTATCTGCTGGCAGGGTGCCTACTGGCTATTGCTGGCCCGTCGCTAGAGAAACTGAAGAAGCTCGGCTGGGTGCTATTCCCCATCTGGCTGCTCGCGCTCACTGGCCATGACAGGCGTGTTTATGACATGGTCGAGTTCGCCACGCTTCCGGTCGTGATTCTGGCCGTAGGCATGGCATCACGTTTCACGCTGAGGATCCCCGACTGGTTCGGGGACATCTCGTACGGTATGTACATCTACCACTTCGCGATTGCCCTTGCGTTGGTTCAGATCATGCCCTCGTCGCTATCAGGCTGGGCTACCATCGCGCTAGCACTTGCGCTTTCCACCACTGCGGGCTGGGCTTCGTTCAGGCTTGTGGAGAAGCGTGCGCTCTCCCTGAAGCGACCCTCCCGCACCGCTTCTCCTGAGGCGTCCGTGTCCGAGCGCGCCGCCCATCAACCTTCGTAGGAGATTCCATTGATTTCTTCAACGCGACTATACCTTGCGCTGGCCCTAGCCCTAAGCCTTGCGGTGACCAGCTGTAAATTAGAGAATCCCGGCGCCGCCACGGAAACCCCGGCGCCAGCGAGTACCGATAACCAGGCCGTCAAGTTGGATGCCGGCCTGAGGGCTACCAATAACGATGCGCTCCAGTGCCACCTGGATCTTGCATCCGGTCTGCCGGTTTCTGGTCCCGTGGTGGTTCGCCGCGGTCAGGGAGCCTCTTTCGAAGGCTGGGCGTTCGAGAAGGGCCAGGGAGTGCTGGCAGACAGCCAACTGGTGTTCCAAGGCACCACTGGGTCGTATCACGCCAAGGTGAAGGGCGGCGCCGCACGACCGGACGTTGCAAATGCGTTTGGTTCGGAGCTGGGCAACGCAGGCTTCACCACCGTCGTGGATATCTCAAACGTGATCGCAGGCGACTACGCGCTGTGGCTTACCACGGGCATGGAAGCGTCCGACAGGGCCTGCGACCTCAAGACCACCGTGAAGATCGAGGACTGACTCGATACTGCAGGAGCATTGCCGATAAGAGAAGAAGGAGCCGGTGACCGCCGGCTCCTCTCTTGTTGGGCTGCAAATCACGCCTGCCCGGATGCACAGGCCTCCACCGCCCGGCGCATCGATGCGAAGCGATCAGCAACGGCCCTGTCGAAGTCGCCACGGAAATCGATGGCTCTCGCGGCAACGGCCACCTGATGGCGCAGATCCCGGTCGGAAACCAGGCGGTCCAGGACCTCGAACCAGTCGCTGGACTGTTCGGCAACCAGCATGCCGTTCACCCAATGGGTGACAGTCGACCGGTAGGGCTCAAGATCCGACACCACAGGCGCTAGGCCCAAGGCAGCGTAATCGAGCACTTTGATCTCGCTCTTGCTTCTGTTGAATCGAGTATCGCGCAACGGCGAGATGCCGATGTCGAACGGCTTGATTGAACCGATCCAAGACGCGAATGCCGGATACGAGCCGCCCACAGATGGTGGAACGGCAACGGCCGAATACCACTCCCGGGTTGCCGCGCCCTCCTTGACCCCGATCAGAGATATATCCACACTGCTGCCGTGCTTGTTCTTGAGCTCCTTCAGTCCGTCCGAGACCATCACAAGGTCGTCATTGTGCGTCATGGTTCCCATGTAGAGGATACGGACCGGATCGGATAGGCCTGACGTAGGCGGTCGCTGCAGGGCGGCTTCCCACACAGCAGGATCCAGCGCATTGCGGTGAACCTCCACGTTGGAGGCGCCCGCCGCCTGAAGCTCACTGCACAATGTCGGCGTGGATGCCCAGATCACATCGGCGCTTGCGCTGAAGTGATGCACCACGGCTAGAAGCGGTTGGTATCTGCCATTTTCCGCATGCAGATCCAATGCAGTCAGGTTATCGTCCAGATCGTAGATAAGCGGAATTCTGTGCACTGCGGCGTACGCGGAAAGCGCTTCCGCTTCAGCCAACATGGTGACGGCGGTCCGGTGGGTCACGATGATGTCGGCTCGATAGCGGACCACGTCCTTTGCCCGCACATAGCGAACAAACACCTGCCCCCGAGCCTGCATCGCGTCGAAGAACGCCATCAGACGAATATAGGCACATGGACTGGGTGTGTCGTGCCCGATCTCCATCACCACCAGGATGCGCAGCCGATCGACGGGCAACCGTGGCTGCTGCACTGGCAGGCGCTGCATTGCTTCCTGTGAGTAGCCCGCGTCAGGTCCGGACGCCGGGATCGACGCCGTCCGTTCGGGAAACAGTGTCCCGGTGTGGACGTTCTCACCGAGAACGTCGCGGAGCGCCAGAAGCCGCGTCACAAGCGCGTCAGGCGCAATATCGGCAGGAATCAGGAACGACCAGGGGCGCCCACTTACGCGCTCAGAGAACGCACCCACATCTGGCACGATAACGGGCAATCCTGCCTCGAGGCCGGCACTGAGCGTATAGCTGTAGGTCTCTGGCCAACGCGATGCGAAAAGCAGTACGTCCGGCTTCTCGTTGTCCAGAATGGTGGCAAGCTCGTCCTCAAGGTACCGCCCGGTCGTGCGGATCGCCGCCACGCTCGAAGGCGGAAGCTCTCCCTGCGGGTCACCGATGACGATGAACTCGATGGGTAGGTTCCGCTCCAGTGCGGTGATCGCCGCATCAATCACCAGCTCACGCCCCTTGTGTCGGGCAAGCACGCCGATGACACCAACCCGGAGTACGTCTTCCGCGTCCAAGCGGCGCTGCGGGCGTGCGTGACGCCACTTCAGCGACGTCTCTTCATGGTAAACCACCGTCACATTCGCATCCGGCGCATAGCCCTTGATGCGTTCGGCCACGTCGATACTGGGCGCGATGACGCGGCGCGCATCGCGAAGCACCCATTCGTAGCGAAGCCGCCATGAGCGGATATCGCCTACGCCGCGCCTGTCGTTGCGCAAAATGCATGCATTGCATCCGGCCGAATCGGGCTCTCCGCAGTACGAGACACCGTCGCTGGACAGGTTGATCTGTGGGCAGACCGTAAAATAGTCATGTACGGTAAAGTCAAAGGGAACACCCAGCGCAGCCAACGCCTGCTCGACCTCGGGGCCGTAGCCGTAAAGATGATGAACGTGCACGGCCGTTACGGGGAACACAGCAAGCAGTGCAGCCAGCTCATCGCCGTTCGAGAACGCAAAATCGACGGTGATGTCGCTGTAGTCGTCCCATGCCCGTAGCGCGACCCCCGACGAAGACGAGATCGCCGAAGGCCGCATAGTCAAAATCTTGTAGTCCTTCGCATAGCGCTTGGTCAGTTCCTGCACATGCCGCTCGGTGCCACCACCAAGCCCATGGCTTACGAGCAGCATCACTTTCGCCCTCTGCATCTTCCAGAGCTGCGCCGTGATCGCGAGACGATAAACACGTCCCGGATCTTCTGCGACGTGACTCGCAACCTCGAGATTGTAGCGGGGGTGCTTGCGAAGCAATGCCGTAGCGCCAGCCTGCTTGGCGGCGGTCGCCCCGTCGGCGAAGCTCACCTCGCCGGCGTGAAACACGAACGTATCCAACGCCAGGATGTTTTTCCAGCCGTTTTCCATGGCGCGCATGCAGAGGTCGTTTTCTTCGCCGTAGCCTTTGCCGAACGCGTCCTCATCGAGGAGTCCGACCTCATCAAGGCATGCGCGCTTGACCAGCATGCAGTAACCGACGCCGGTCGGGATGGAGACACTGCGTCCGAGATTCGCGTCAGCGCAAACCTGGTCCATTTCCTCCACGGAAACGCCTGCGGGCAACTTCCGTCGCCCGGAAAACTCCGGGTAGCTGCAGATGGTCGCGTTGTTGGACAACGGGGTGACCGTCGCGACCCGCGGATCCAGATCGGCATGCGCAACGATCCGATCGAGCCAGTCGTTGGCCACCTCGGTGTCGCTGTTGAGCAACAGCACGTCATTCTCGAGACCGAGCGCCATACCCCGATTAGCCGTGCCGACGAAACCCAGGTTGACCTCATTCTTGAGCAGCAGGAACCCGAACCTAGCCGCGGCCTGCTCAAGATAGACATTCATCTCCGGATCCGGAGAACAGTCGTTGATGACGACCAGCCGGGCCGGAGTGCTGTTGCTTGCGTTTGCAGCAAAGTAACTCTCGATGCAACGCGATGTTTCTTCAATGCCACGGTAAACTGGGATTATCACGTCGACCATCCGACGCGATACATCCACCGCGCGCGCAGACTCGAGCGACGGCGCGACATTGTCAACGGTCATCAGACGCAGCGGCTGCGCGCGGCTCTCGGCACGACCAATGCGCAGGTAATGCAGCAACGGGTCGATGCCCGCCGCGGCAACATCGGGGTGGTCAGCCAGATAACGCCGGCTGTCGAACGTCGGACCGGGCTGGCGCCCTTCGAGGTAGCCACTGTACGCATAGTGCTCCAAGGGATTCTTCTTGGCGCACGCCACATCCTGGTATTTAGACAGGTACCACGCACTGTTGAAGAACTGGTTCGGATCACGTCCTTCATAGGCGCCCGATGTCATGTAGTGAACCAGCGGATTGAGCCCTGCCAGTGCCACGTCCTGGTAGGTGGAGATGTACCACTGCGTCGAGAACAAAGGATGTGGGTCACGCAACTCGCGCGTGCCGTGGGCCAGGAAGTGGGCCAGGGCATTCATACCTGCCGCGGCAACGTCCGGATACGCGCCCAGATAGAACGCCGTGTCGAACAGCGGAACCGGCCGGCGCCCTTCGGACGCGCCGTAATAGATGTAGTGTGCAAGCGGATTGATATGAAGTCGCGCGACGTCAGCGCTGCTGCGCACATACCACTCAGGATCGAAAAGCGGGTTCGGCCAAAATCCCTTGTCGGCGCCTTCCTTCATGAAGTGCGCCAGGTAGTCGGTCACGCCGGCCAAATGGGTCGCATAACGCTCCGCGTACCAGTCATCATGGAACAAGCCGCTCGCGCGCACGCCTTCGTACTCGACGCTCGAGCTACGCATCAATCCCATGACGAGATGGAACGCGCACTTGACGCGCCAAGCCACATGGCGCGAGCCAAAATAGATCTTTCGCAGCAGTGGCACGCTAGCCGCGCGACGCCGGACAATCGGCATCGTGCGCCACAAATACTTCTGCACGCCTCGCTTCATTTCCTTGATCAACCGCATTTAGAAATCCCCTGGATACTGCTACTACTACCACTTCTAAAGTTGCCCTTCACTTGCCCCCCCCTTTGATCTTCGACCAAAGCGTGGGACGGTTGCGCAGGAAGTCAACGAGCGACGACAAATCGCGCTCCATTGTCCCGATCAACTCATTTCCTTCCCCAAGCTTGTGAGACATTGAGGACATTGCGTCCAGCAGCCGCTCCATGAGCTGACGCTGTATGGCACTGCTCTCGTTGACACTGTCCAGCACCTTCATCGCTTCACGGAGGCGTTCGGAGGTCTCGTCCGACTCCACACGGGCAAGGCGCTCGCCCTGGCGCAGCGCCTCCAACAGCGTTTCAAACTGGGAACTGTGATGGATGAAACGTAGTTCGACGACTCCAGCACCCTCGCCCGCAGCGTGGTCCGAAGCCCAGAGGTCACCCACGGACAACTCGAAGAAGGGGTGCCCACTCGCTGAGAGCAGCTTGACCTTGTCGTCTGCGTTCATCCTGATGCCATCAAACGCGACCAGCCGATTGGACAGATCGAACAGCGGAAACAGTGTGTCGTCATCCGCAGACTGCTTCCAGCCCCAGCGCATCTCGGCAAGCTCATACGTTCCTTCATCCGTACCTAGGTCGAACCGCACGAACTCCGGCTTCAGCCCCGCAGGCAACGTGAAACGTATGCACTGCGAAAAGCCGTCGACCCTGATGGCCACCTCGCTTCGCGAGAATTCTTCCTGATAGTAGCCATCCGCGTCGCGGTAGTAGAGTTTCAAACACGCCTGTTCGGCCTGCAGGTTGTAGGCCACAGGTTCCGCCACCGCCCCGTCGATATTCTCCGATATGGCACCGAGAGTGCCGGTGGACGAAGCATGCGAGCAGCCTTGGAGTGACAACTCCTCCGCCGCGCTGACCCCATAGCCCTCCAGATGCCGCGCAACGATCTGCGATTCTGTCGGCTTGCCCAACCGGAACCGGATGTAGCTGGACGAGAACATCAGATCAAACGGTACGAGATAAGCAAACAAATAGAAGGAAAGCTTGCGCACTCGCTGGATTGGATCACTTTCTTCGGCAACGTAGCGATAGGAGGCCTCTCCAAATACGTCGACAGGTACGTCGAAGAGAATGGCCTCGAGCCCCACGCTGGAATTGATGCTCAACACCTTCCGGCATTCCCCGAGGAATGCCGCCACCGAAGGCGAAAGGTCGCGCGCTGCCTTGCTTGGCTTGAGATCAAAACGGCTGCCCGGGTGAGCCCTAATCAGCAGCCTCTCCTCGCACTCCTCGATCATGGCACGAGTGATGAGTCCAATGTTGTCGTATCCATTGTTGTAACAGAGCAGGTTGGAGTCGTCCTCCACCTGCAGGACAACGCCCAGCATGTCGCCCTTCGGAGCGCGCTCCAACTGCTGCAACGCAAACCCGCGGCGCAGATCATCAATGGTTGCGGCAATCTCGGGGAAGTCGTCGGCCTTTGCATTTCTGGCTTCGGCTTCGGTGTTTCCGTTGACACCGCTGAAATCCAAGTAACCGGTAGAGCGGTATTGCGGATTGCGGAGCGGACCGACCTCCATGTAGACAACCGGTATTCCCTGCTCTGCTGCGACCGTCGCCAGTGAAGGGCAGTTGCTCCAAGTTGCGATCGCCTCGATATCCGGTGGAAGTGTCGCGAGGTTGTCGCGCAGCTCCTGCATCAACTCCGGAATCTCCTCGCTCAGGTACGCCTTGAAAAACGCGAGCGGATTGCCACCGTAGCGCGGAAGGAGCTGCTGCATCAACCCGCTGTCCATCAGCGCAAAGTGGTGGCGGGCAAGTACTTCTGCGCTCGGCGCAGCGTAGCCCAGTGCGGCGGCACGAGCAGGATCAAGCTCAGCTCGCCCATCCATGGCCGGGCTGCCGGGGGCCGCGAGGTAGTCTGCGGACAGCATGAAGCAGATAGGCTCTTCGATGCTGGCCAGAAACTTGTAGAACACCCATAGGTAAGGGGCGGGCTCGCCGCGGAATGCGTATGGGGAGAGGAAGACGGCGATCATTGTGCCTCTCCAGTGACCTTGATCGGCGCGAACACGACGCCCACCTGCTCCCGGGCGGACCAGAATTTGATGCTCTGCATGGGCCGGCGCTGATCAAGTTCCTCGCGCATACCGTTGGCGATGCATGCCAGACCGCAGTGCACCAGATAATCGCCCGCACTGATGGGAAGCTTCACCGTGAACTCGATCCGCTGGCGCCCCCGCTCGAGGGTAATGGGGTGATCTGCACGAATGTTGTTATCACCCCACACGTCCCCGCCCTGGGTACGCGTGATCGATATGCCAAGAGCAATGTCATTGATAGTGTCCGAAGAGGCAAGGATGAACCTGAAGGTGACTTCCTCGCCCGAACGAATGACCGGTGACTCATAGAACGTAGCCCCGTCGGACCGCACGATCTCGAGCGATTCGATGATCGCCCTCGCCGAACCGAAGCGTTTCTCCGAGACGTGCTCATTGACGCTGGAACGCTGGATTTCAGTCAGATCCCCTAATGTCAAGGCGTCGCTGACCACCGAGTTCCCGACCGGCTTGCTTTCCCGGGCCGCGATCATCCCCTTCTCGTACGTCAACACCGCCGCAAGCACGTCACGCGTATCGGTCTGGATTTTCCCACCGTCCATCACGATGCAACGATCCGCGTATTCAAGGATGCTCCCGGTGGAATGGGTGACCATCAGGATGGTCACACCCTTCCTACGCAGCTCCTCCATTCGCTTGTAGCACTTGTACTGAAAACCAATGTCACCCACAGACAGGGCCTCATCGACGATGAGGATCTCCGGGTCCACGCATGCCTGCACCGCAAACGCCAAGCGGACGTACATGCCGCTTGAATAGGTCTTGATGGGTTGGTCGATGAACTGACCGATGCCGGCGAATTCCTCGATTTCCGGGAATCGTCGCAGCATTTCGGTCGAGGACAACCCCAACAGTTCGCCATTGAGGAAGACGTTTTCCCGCCCGGTGAATTCCGGATTGAACCCGGCACCCAGCTCCAGCAGGGCCGCGACCCTGCCATTGACGACGACATTGCCGTGGGTAGCCGCCAGCGTGCCGCAAATGATCTGCAGCAGGGTAGACTTGCCTGCGCCGTTCCGTCCGATGATGCCGACGGTCTCGCCGCGGTTGAGAATAAAACTCACGTTTTCAAGTGCATGAAACTCCCTGAAGTAGCGTCGCGGCTGCATACCGACTGCGCGCTGGAGGCGAGGTAGGATGAATTGCTTCAGCCTGTCCCGGGGGGTCTCGTAGATCGAGAACGACTTGCTCAGGTTTTTGACTGAGATCGCGACTTCAGAGGACATCGGCGTAACCCTCCTTGGTCTTCTGGAACCATGCAAATCCCAGCCATGCGACCAGGATGCTGCCCGCTAGGCGAAGCAGGTAGCCGCTCCACTTGGGCATCGAACCCTGGATCAGCACCGCCCGGACATCTTCAATGACCGACGTCATGGGATTCAACTGCATGACGTGCTGATACTCCATGGGAAGTGCCGAGACCGGATAGAAGATCGGCGACAGGAACATAAGTGCCGTCGTGAGCAACATGACCACTTGGCTGACGTCGCGCAGATAGACGCCAAGCGAAGCGAGCAGCCAACTAAGCCCCATCAACAGGAACAGCATGGGCAGCAGAACGACCGGGAACAGCCACGCTGTGGCGGAGGGCATGCCGAAGAACACGCAGTAGAAGATCAGCCACACCAGAAAACTCACGACACCATGGAACAGCGCACTGCCCAGGGAAACGACCGGCAGAATCTCCAGCGGGAACACCACCTTCTTCACGTAGTTGACGTTCATGAGGATGAGGCTCGGCGCTCTGTTCAAACACTCGGAGAACACGTTGAACACCATCAATCCCGAGAACAGGACCATCGCGAATTCGATCTTGCTGCCTGACCCACCCGCCCAGTGCGCCTTGAACACCACGCTGAAAACAAGCGTGTAGATAAGCAGCATGAGCAGTGGATTGAAGAACGACCACAGGATGCCGAAAATCGACCCGCGGTAGCGGCCAATTACCTCACGCTTCACCAATGACCATGTCAGATGACGGTTCCCAGCGATCGCCGAGAACATCGCCAATGGTGATGTACGAAACTTCTGCATTAATCGGTCTTTCTGCTTTGGATTATCACGCATGCCACTAAAAGAGCCTGGACGACTGTGTTACTAACGCAACGCATCTTCCAGATCCATCTGCAAATCCTTCAAATCCTCAATCCCCACACTCAACCGCACCAGCGCATCGCTGATGCCGAGATGCTCGCGGCGTTCGCGTGGCACGGAGGCGTGGGTCATCACTGCAGGGTGATTGACCAGACTTTCCACACCCCCAAGGGATTCGGCCAGAGTGAAAAGCTCGGTGCGCTCGCAAAATCGCTTGGCGGCTTCGAAGCCGCCCTTCAGCACGATGGAGACGATGCCGCCGTAGCCATCCATCTGCCGGGAAGCCAATGCATGTTGCGGGTGGCTTGGCAGACCTGGGTAGATCACTTTTTCGACGGCCGGCTGGGTTTCCAGCCATTGCGCCAGTGCCAAGGCATTGTCGCAATGCGCTTTCATCCGCAGTGGCAAAGTCTTCAGGCCGCGCAACGCCAGAAAACTGTCAAACGGCCCCTGTATGCCGCCGATCGAGTTTTGCAGGAAAGCCATGCGCTCGGCCAAGTCCGCATTGTCGCCGACCACGGCGATGCCTCCGACCATGTCCGAGTGGCCGTTGAGGTATTTGGTGGCCGAATGCACGACGATGTCCGCACCCAACGCCAGCGGACGCTGCAGCATCGGCGAGGCGAAGGTGTTATCGACCACGACGAGCAACCCGTGCCTGCGGGCAACCACCGAAACCGCTTCGATATCGACGATCTTCAACATCGGATTGGTTGGCGTTTCGATCCATACCATCCGCGTCTTCGGCGTGATCGAGGCCTCGAAGGCAGCCACATCGGTCAGATCGACGAAACTGAAATCCAGCCCCGCACTGCGCCGGCGCACGCGCTCGAACAAACGGTAGCTGCCGCCGTAGAGGTCATCCATCGCGACGACATGGTCGCCGGAATCCAGCAGTTCCAGCACGGTGGACGTGGCCGCCATGCCGGAAGCAAAGGCATAGCCCCGCGTGCCGCCTTCCAATGCCGCCACGCAACGCTCGTAGGCAAAACGGGTCGGATTCTGCGTGCGCGAATATTCAAACCCCTGATGCTCGCCGGGGCTCGATTGCGCATAGGTGGACGTGGCGTAGATGGGCGGCATCACCGCCCCCGTGCTCGGGTCAGGCGCCTGCCCGCCATGAATGGCTAGGGTGGCCAATGCCAGCGTGCGCGTACCGTCTTGGCCGCGATCTGTGATGTCCGTCATGGAGTGGCTACCGCTTGTGGCGTGAAGACCGCCGATTTTAGCAGCGATCGCTAAATGGCCTCTTCTCGCAGGCCATTCAGCATGTTGCATGTTACTGCACGCGGCGGCGCAAATAGTTGAGAAGGTCGATGCGGGTGATCAGGCCGAGGAACGCCTCGCCGTCGGACACGATGGCCACCTGGCCCCGGTCGAACACCGGCAGCAAGGCCTCGATCGGCGACTTGACGTCGACCCGGTCCAGCCGCGTCACCATCGCCGACGACACCGGGTCGCGGAAACGGGCTTCGGCGCCGTACACGTGCAGCAGCACGTCGGATTCGTCGAGGATGCCGACCAGCTTTTCGCCGTCCATCACCGGCAACTGGGAGACGTCGTACAGCTTCATGCGCTGGTAGGCCGTGGTCAGCAGGTCGTGCGGCCCCACCACCACCGTGTCCCGCTGGCTGTAGGGGCGCAGGATCAGGTCGCGCAGGTCGCCGTGCACCTCGCGCTCGATGAAGCCGTTGTCGAGCATCCAGTAGTCGTTGTACATCTTCGACAGATACTTGTTGCCGGTATCGGGCACCAGCACCACCACGCGCCGCGGCTCGGTCTGCTCGCGGCAGTAGCGCAACGCGGCCGCCAGCAGCGTGCCGGTGGACGAACCGCCGAGAATGCCTTCCCTGGCGAGCAGTTCGCGCGCGGCATGGAAACTCTCGGCATCGCCGATGGCATAGGCCCGGGTGACCCGGCTGAAATCGGAGATCGGCGGCAGGAAATCCTCGCCGATGCCTTCCACCAGCCAGCTGCCGGACTTCTCGTTGAGCGTGCCGTCGTTGATGTATTCGGCCAGAATCGACCCCACCGGGTCGGCGAGGATGATCTCCGCCTGCGGCGCCAGCTTCGCCAGCGCGCGCGACAGGCCGGTCATCGTGCCCGAACTGCCGCAACCGACCACCAGCGCATCGATCCGGCCCTCCATCTGTTCCACGATCTCCGGCCCGGTGCCGAATTCGTGCGCGGCCGGGTTGTCGGGGTTGCCGAACTGGTTGACGAAATAGGCCCCGGGCGTTTCGGCCGCGATCCTGGCGGCCATGTCCTGATAGTACTCCGGGTGGCCCTTGGCCACGTCCGAGCGGGTCAGCACAACCTCGGCGCCCATCGCCTTGAGGTTGAAGATCTTCTCGCGGCTCATCTTGTCCGGCACTACCAGGATCAACCGGTAGCCCTTCTGCTGGGCGACCAGGGCCAGCCCGAGGCCGGTGTTGCCGGCGGTGCCTTCGACCAGCGTGGCACCGGGCCTGAGGTCGCCGCGCTTCTCGGCCGCCTCGATCATCGACAGGCCGATGCGGTCCTTGATCGAGCCGCCGGGATTGGTGTTCTCGAGCTTGAAGAACAGCTCGCACACGCCCGTGTCGAGGCGCTGCGCCTTCACCATCGGCGTGCGCCCGATCAATTCGAGCACGGAGGCGTGGACGGTCATCGTGGAATCCTGTGGAAAACGGCCGACCATTATCGGCATGGGCCGGACGCCCGTCAGTCCATCCGGCCATCAGCTCATGCCAGGCGGAAATGAGACGGGCGGCGGCGCCCGACGAGGAAGGCACCGCCGCCCGCTGCCGGCAAGCCCGTGGATCAGTTCAGCACCGGGGCATAGCGGCGCATCAGCTGCTGCTTGGTGGCGAGTTTCTCGCGCTTCATCTGGCCGAGCGTTGCCGGGTCGATCGGCAACACGCCGAGTTCGGCGTCCATGCACTTCTTGTTGAGCGTCTTGTGGCGCTGGTAGAGCCGCTTGAATTCCGGATCGGTCTTGATCAATGCATCGATTGCGGTGGCTTGCACATCGGACATGGACATGAATTGCCTCCTTCAGCGTTGAATGCCACGGAAACGCAAACGCCCCGGCCGGCAAGGCATGGGGCGTTCACTGGAACGGAACAGGAAGGCGACGGCCGCATCCGGCATCGCGGTCCGCCCCGGCACCAGCGGGGCGGAAGGGAACAGCTGCGGGCATGTCAGCATCATCACCAGCCTCCGGCTCCGATACACCGGAGGGCGGATTGCCCTTCCGGACGACCGACCCTACTCCCCGTCGCAGGGGACAACAAGTGCCCGTGGAAAGCCCGCTGCCGCAAGGCCTGTGGCGTCTTCACCCGCCTCTAACAGTCGCCCGCGCGAGCCTTGATGTTCCGTCCAACCACTTGTTCCGAAAGAACAATTCACTGCGCAATGGCCACTTCGGCCGAGCGCGCCTTGGTCGCGGCGGCCTTCTTGCCCGTGGCCTTTACCCTGCTCGCTGGCACGCCCTCGGCCACCAGCGCCGCACGCAGTGCGTCGGCGCGGGCCTGTGCGGTGGCCGGATTGGCGTCATAGGCCTGGACCGTGGCCTTGCCCTTGGTGGTTTGCAGGTAGGCGGCCAGCGCCTTGGCCTGCCCCGCCGCTTCGGAGGACAGCCCGGATTTGCCCGCGGCAAACGCCGCGCCGGTGAAGGTGAACACCTCGCCGACATCGTTGAAACGCGAAGCAGGCAGCTTGGCACCGGACATAAGCTCCGCCGCTTCCCGTGCCAGCGATGCCTGTTTCTGCCGAGTGGCAGACAGCTTGGCGCTCTGCTTGCCGGCCGCGCTGCTCAAGGCATCCTCGGCTTCCTGCCGGGCCTGAGCTTCAGCCTGCGCTTCCTGCTGCGCCTGAGCAGTCTGTTCGGCCTGGATCTGCGCCTGGATGCGCAGGCGCTCGGCCTCTTGGCGGGCACGCTCGGTCTCGCGCCGGCTGATCTGCAGCAGCAGATCGGTGCGCTGGTCGTCCAGCGCCTGCAATTCGTGATCTGCCGCCTGGGCGCGTGCGGTGGTTTCGGCGATCTCGACCCTGCGGTCGGCCACGTACGCCGCAAGCTCGCGGTCGCGCTTCTTCGCCACGGCCAGCGCATCCACGGCCTGACGGGCCTGCAGCACCTGCACGCCCGCCACGTCGGCATAACGCGGGTCGGTGGACAGGGCATCCAATCGCTGCTGCAGCGGAGGAACCCGTGGGTCGAGATCGGCCGCAAGCACCAACGACGGCACCGGCAGCGCAACCGCCAATGCGAAAACAAGGCGCATGTCCGGACGCATCATCACGGCGTGCCCCCCGCGTTGCCGCTCAGCGTGCGCTGCAACTGCTGGATGTCCGAACGCCGCTGCGCCAGCTTGGCATTGGCCACCGTTTCCATGCTGCGGGCGCGGGCGAGGTCGGCCTCCAGCGCGGCCTGCGTGGCCAGCGCCGGCACCTGCTTCTGCGCACGGCGGTCCATCGAGGCGGCCTGTGCCTGCTCCAGATGCGCGCGTGCGCTGGCAATGAGGTCCGGTGCGTACTGGTCGGCATCGGCTTGGGTGGCGCGATCGACGGCCAGCTGCGCATCGCCCAGGCCCGGCAATGCCTGTTGCGCGCGGGCTGCACCGGCAAGCGCGAATGTGACCGCAATCGCGTACAGGGCGATGCGGATTTGTGCGAAGCTACGATTCATTCGGAGTGGCGTGGCGTCGGAAAGGGCTGCGACCATTGTGTTGAGCCTTGGGCGGGCTTGCAACGCCTGCCATCTGCAATGTACGGGGATGATCGCGCATGGATATCGGCTACTTCCTGAAGCTGATGACCGAAAAACACGCTTCGGACATGTTCCTGACCACCGGCGCTCCCGTCTACATCAAGATCGAAGGCAAGCTCTATCCGCTGGGCAGCACCGGTCTGCCGCCGGGCATGGTCAAGAAGATCGCCTATTCGCTGATGGATGAAGGGCAGGTGCCCGAGTTCGAGCGCGAGCTCGAGCTCAACATGGCCATCGCGGTCCCCGATGCCGGCCGCTTCCGCGTCAACATCTTCAAGCAGCGTGGCGAAGTGGGCATGGTGATCCGCGCCATCCGCAACCGCATCCCCGACATCGACGAGCTGAACCTGCCGCCGGTGCTGCGCGACATCGTGATGACCCCGCGCGGGCTGGTGCTGGTGGTCGGCTCCACCGGCTCGGGCAAGTCCACCGCGCTGGCGTCGATGATCGACCACCGCAACAGCACCACCACCGGGCACATCCTCACCATCGAGGACCCAATCGAATACCTGCACCGCCACAAGCAGTCCATCGTCAACCAGCGCGAGGTGGGGCTGGATACGCACGCCTTCCACAATGCGCTGAAAAACGCGATGCGCGAAGCGCCGGACGTGATCCTGATCGGCGAAATCCTCGACGCGACCACGATGGAAGCGGCCATTTCCTTTGCCGAAACCGGCCACCTGTGCCTGGCGACGCTGCACTCCAACAACGCCGACCAGACCATCGAGCGCATCCTCAACTTCTTCCCGGAGAGCGCACACAAGAACGTGCTGATGAACCTGGCACTGAACCTGCGCGCGGTGATTTCGCTGCGCCTGGTGAAGGGGGCCGACGGCAAGCGCCGACCGGCCACCGAGGTACTGATCAACACGCCGGTGATCCGCGACCTGCTGCGCCGCGGCCAGGTCCACGAGATCAAGGCCGCGATGGAAGCCTCGCTCGAAGACGGCATGGAGAGCTTCGACCAGTGCCTGTTCCGCATGGCCAAGGACGGCACGATCGAGCAGGAAGAAGCGCTGCGCGCGGCCGACTCCCGCGACGGATTGGCCCTCAAATTCCGCCTGTCCGAAGGCGGCAGCGGCGAGCTCGACCCCTACGGCGATTTCGGCGGCGGTGCGGCCGGCCCGGCCTCGCCGCAGATCAGCCACAGCTTCATCTGATCAAGGCAGGCATTCGCCCGCCGCTGCCTCAAGCGGGGCGGTGACAAGTACCGCCGGCCCGCATTCACTGCGCGCAACTCAACTGCGCGACAAGCGCTCGACGCGCTGCTCGATCGCACCGAACAGGCTGGCCCCGGCCGCATCGAACATCTCGATGCGCAGGGTGTCGCCGAATTTCAGGAAAGGCGTGGCCGGCCGGCCGTCACGCAAGGCCTCGACGGCACGCTGCTCGGCCAGGCATGCGACGCCGCGGCCGGCATCGTGATTGGCCACCGTGCCCGACCCGACCAGCGTGCCGGCCGACAGTGCCCGCGTCCGCGCGGCGTGCGCGACGAGCCGGCCGAAATCGAACTGCATGTCCTCCCCGGCTTCCGGTGCGCCCAGCCACTTGCCGTTCACGTGCGACAACAGCGGCCGGTGCAGCTTGCCCTCGCGCCACGCCGTGCCCAGCTCGTCCGCGGTGACGAACACCGGCGACAAGGCCGAACGCGGCTTGGACTGCAGGA
>DMID01000222.1:29376-31205 GCA_003449195.1 Lysobacteraceae bacterium
GTGGCCTGGTACATCAGCGGATCGACGTAGAAGCTCGACGGCACCTCGGCCCCGCGCGCACGCCGGACCCGTTCGACGTGCGGCAGATAGGCGCTGCCGTCGATGAACTCCCAGGCACGCGGCAGCGGCGCGGCCAGCATGGTCATGTCCAGCGCGAAGCCGCCAGCCACATCCCCCGCCTCCAGCCGGGCCGCCAACGCGGCCAGTGCCGGCGCGGCGCGATCCCAATCCTCCAATGCCCGCTGCAGGGTCGGTGCGATGCCGTCGGCGCGCACCGCGCGCGACAGGTCGCGCGCCACCACGATCAACGTCCCGTCGCGCCCGCCTTCCCGCAGGGAACCCAGCTTCATGCGCCATCCGCTTGCCTGAACGAACGCTGGATTCTAGGGACGGATCGCGCTGCAACATGGGCCGGGCATTTGGCGCCGCGCGGCCGGCTCATTTAGAATCTGCAGCGGTCCTGCACGTTCGTCCGCTTCCCCACGGGAACCCCGGTGCGCCGGCCTTGCCGTCGCGCCTGCCCTCCGGCGCCTCACGCCGCAGACCGAGCCTTCCAAGGAAGGCCGCCAATTCACCTCGCAGCGCGGTTCACGGGAACGCTCCGAGTTTCACTTTTCATTACGGGCCATGCGCCGGCTTGCGCCGTTGCGCCCGCCCGACACGGAGCAAAACGATGTCCTTCGAATCCCTGGGCCTGTCGCCCGAACTGCTGCGCGCGCTCGCCGAGCAGAACTACACCACGCCCACCCCGATCCAGCAGCAGGCCATTCCGCTGGCGCTGGAGGGCCACGACCTGCTGGCCGGCGCACAGACCGGTACCGGCAAGACCGCCGCGTTCGGCCTGCCGCTGCTGCAACACCTGGCCGCCACGCCGAACCGCAGCCACAAGCCGCGCGTGCTGGTACTCACCCCCACCCGCGAGCTGGCCGCACAGGTCAGCGACAACCTGCGCGCGTATTCCAAGTACCAGCGCGTGCGCTCGGCCACCGTCTATGGCGGCGTCGGCATGGGCCCGCAGATCGACGCGCTGCGCCGCGGCGTGGACTTGCTGATCGCCTGCCCCGGCCGCCTGATCGACCATCTGGAACGGCGCACGGTGGACCTGTCCGGCATCGAGGTGCTGGTGCTGGACGAGGCCGACCGCATGCTCGACATGGGCTTCCTGCCGTCGATCAAGCGCATTCTTGCCAAGCTGCCACGGCAGAACCGGCAGACCCTGCTGTTCTCGGCCACCTTCGCCGACCCGATCAAGCAGCTGGCGCTGGAGTTCATGCACAACCCGCGCGAAGTGATGGTGACCCCGCGCAACACCGTGGCCGAAGCCATCGCCCACCGCGTGCACCCGGTCGATGCCGGGCGCAAGCGCGAGCTGCTGCTGCACCTGCTGAACCAGGATGCCACCGCGCAGACGCTGGTGTTCGCCAAGACCAAGCACGGCAGCGACAAGCTGGCCAAGGCGCTGGAGAAGGCCGGCATCCGCGCCGCCGCCATCCATGGCAACAAGAGCCAGAGCCAGCGCCAGCGCGCACTGTCCGACTTCAAGTCCGGCAAGGTGCCGGTGCTGGTGGCCACCGACATCGCCGCGCGCGGCATCGACATCGACCAGCTGCCGCGGGTGATCAACTACGAGCTGCCGATGGTGGCCGAGGACTACGTGCACCGCATCGGCCGCACCGGCCGCAACGGCGCCAGCGGCGAGGCGATTTCGCTGGTGGCGCAGGACGAGGCCAAGCTGCTGCGCCAGATCGTGCGGCTGCTGAACAAGGACATGGAAATCCGCGACGTGCCCGGCTTCGAGCCGCAGGTGCCGATCCGCTGGGGCAACAGCG
>DMID01000132.1:0-482 GCA_003449195.1 Lysobacteraceae bacterium
GCCGGCGGGGCGTGGTGGCCGGCGAGTGGGCGGCCATCTGTCGACAGATGGAAGCGCGCATGGCCGAGGGCGAGCCGGGGACCGCCGTGGTCGAGGCCATCGACGCGATTTCGGCCATCCTCGCCCGCGAGTTCCCGCGTGCCCCCGGCGAGGCCGACGTGGACGAGCTGCCCAACCGGCCGGTGCTGCTCGGCTGAAATCCGGCGGCCGAACCGGCCCGATCGAAAACCGTTGCCGGTGACCCCGCGTCGCGTCGGCGTGCGGTCAGGCTTGGTGCGCCGCGATGCGTCAGAATAGGCGCCTGTTCCATTCGACCGGCCACGCATGACCTACCTGCACCAGATCGATCCGATCGCCCTGTCCATCGGCCCGCTGCAGATCCACTGGTACGGGATCATGTACCTGCTCGGTTTCGGCGCCGCCTGGTTCCTCGGGCGCTCGCGCACGCTGGCCGGCCGCCTGCCGGGCGTGGACATGAACGG
>DMID01000132.1:590-4413 GCA_003449195.1 Lysobacteraceae bacterium
GGTGTGGGAAGGCGGCATGAGCTTCCACGGCGGCCTGCTCGGCGTGCTGGTGGCCGTGCTGTGGTGGTCGCGCAAGTCGCGCCTGCACTTCTTCGACGTGGTCGATTTCGTCGCGCCGCTGGTGCCGCTGGGGCTGGGTTTCGGCCGGCTGGGCAATTTCGTCGGCGGCGAATTGTGGGGCAAGTTCACCGAGGCCGGTTGGGGCGTGATCTTCCCGCATGCGCCGTTGTCGGACATTCCGGCCGGGCAGCCGGCGATGGAGCAACTGATGACCGCCGCGCAGATCCGGCAGCAGTATGCCGCCGGCCTGCTCGACCGTTACGCGCGCCATCCTTCGCAGCTGTACGAGGCCTTCCTGGAAGGACTGGTGATGTTCGTGGTGCTGTGGACGTTCTCGATGAAGCCGCGCCGCCGCTATGCGGTGTCCGGGCTGTTCGCACTGATGTACGGCATCTTCCGTTTCAGCGTCGAGTTCGTGCGCATGCCCGACAACGACCTGTACGTGGCCTGGGGCTGGCTCACCCGCGGGCAGATCCTGAGCCTGCCGCTGGTGGCGCTGGGGCTGTTCCTGCTGTGGCTGTCGCGGCGCGCGCCGGTGCTGCAGCCGGTGCCGCCGGTTGCCGAGGCGGCGAAGTGAAACAGTATCTGCAATTGCTGGAACACGTGCTGGCGCACGGCAGCGACAAGGCCGACCGCACCGGCACCGGCACCCGCAGCGTGTTCGGCTGGCAGATGCGCTTCGACCTCAACGACGGCTTCCCGCTGGTCACCACCAAGAAGCTGCACCTGCGCTCCATCGTCCACGAACTGCTGTGGTTCCTGCGCGGCGAAACCAACATTGCCTATCTCAAGGCCAACGGCGTCAGCATCTGGGACGAGTGGGCGGATGCCGAGGGCGAACTCGGCCCGGTGTACGGCAAGCAGTGGCGGCGCTGGCAGGCTGCCGACGGCAGCGAGATCGACCAGATCAAATGGGTGGTCGAGGAGATCAAGCGCAACCCGGATTCGCGCCGCTTGATCGTCAGCGCATGGAACGTGGCCGACCTGCCGAGGATGGCGTTGATGCCGTGCCATGCGTTCTTCCAGTTCTACGTGGCCGACGGCAAGCTCAGCTGCCAGCTCTACCAGCGCAGCGGCGACATCTTCCTCGGCGTGCCGTTCAACATCGCCAGCTACGCGCTGCTGACCCACATGGTGGCGCAGGCCACGGGCTTGGGCGTGGGCGATTTCGTGCATACGCTCGGCGATGCGCATCTGTATTCGAACCATCTTGATCAGGCGCGCGAGCAGCTTTCGCGTGTGCCGCGCGCCTTGCCACGGCTCGTGCTCGACCCGGTGGTGAAGGACGTGTTCGATTTCCGCTTCGAAGACATCGCCATCGAGGGCTACGACCCGCATCCGCCGATCAAGGCACCGGTGGCGGTGTGAGCACGGGTGCCGGCGTGGTGCGTCTGCCGCGCGATGCGGCTTATCTGCGCGAGCACTACCTGCAATGGCTGTTGCACCGCAGCCGGCAACGCTGGTCGATGCTGATCGCGCTGCTGTTGGCACTGGCCGGCGTGGCCAGCCTGTGCTGGCAGGCGGCATTGCGTCCGCTGCTGGCCGGACCGGTCGTGTTGCTGGTGCCGGTGGCGGCGTGGTTGTGGCTGATGCCGCTGTTCGAATTCCGTCGCTGGGTGCGTTCCGCATCCGGCGGTTTGCCGGCCATGCCGGACCTGCTGCTGGAAATCCGCGACGGCGTGCCCGCCTTCGGTGCCGGCGATCCGGGACAGGGCGGCGTGCGCTTTGCGCTTCGCGGCGAAAGGGTTCGGGCCGGGCGCGGTATCTTCCTCTATGTGCAGGGCCGCAACGGCCGCCACCTGTATCTGCCCGAGCGCTGGGCATTGCGCGAAGACGTGCGGCGCGTGCTGGATGCAGGCGAGCCGGCATGAAAATCAGCCTGATCGCCGCCATCGACCGCCACCGCGCCATCGGCCGTGGCAATGCCCTGCCTTGGCATCTGCCCGACGATCTGAAGCACTTCAAGGCGCTCACGCTCGGCAAACCGGTGCTGATGGGGCGCAAGACCGCGCAGTCGCTGGGACGCGCCTTGCCGGGGCGCTTGAATCTGGTGCTGACGCGCTCGGGCGGAGTGCCGTTCGACGGCATGGTGGCGGTGGATTCGCCGCAGGCTGCCGGCGAGCGTGCCGGGGCCGAGGATGCGGACGAACTGTGCGTGATCGGCGGCGGCGAGATCTATGCGCTGATGCTGCCGCTGGCCGAGCAGTTGCACCTGACCGAGGTGGATACCGTGGTGGCCGGGGCTGATGCGTTTTTCCCGGAGATCGACTACCGCGACTGGCGGCTTGTCGAGCGCCGCGAATGCGCCGCCGACGAGCGTCACCCGTTCGCCTTCCGTTTCCTCGACCTGTACCGCCGCCTGGATTGATGCGGGGCGACGGTCAGCCGTTCGCCTTGCCGGCGGCCGGCGCGGCGGCACCATCGGGTTTGCCGCTGCCATGCCGGCCGTTGCCATTGCGTCCCTTGTTGCGGGGAGGGCGTCCCTTGTCGGGGTTCGGGCGCGGGTGGCGTGGTGCCGGCGGCATGGCCGGCACGTCGCGCCCAGGTACCTGCACGATGCGCAGGTCTTCGCTGTCCAGCTGCAGTGCGGTGAGCTTGCCGCCCCAGACCGCGCCCGTGTCGATGCCGTGCACGCCCTGGGTGATGGTCAGCCCGAGCGTGGACCAGTGCCCGAACACGATCTTCGCGTCGCGCTCGACCCGGCCGGGGACCTCGTACCACGGGTAGAGCCCCTGCGCCTGGGTGCCGGGCGTGCCCTTGTCCTCGATGGCGATGCGGCCGCGCGGGGTGCAGTAGCGCATCCGCGTGAACACGTTGATGATGGCCCGCCAGCGGTCGTATCCGCCCAGTCCGGGCGCCCACGCGGGCTTGTCGCCGTACATGTTGCGCAAGAGCTTGCGATAGCCGTTGCCGTGCATTTGCTGCTCGACTTCGCGGGCGTATTTTTCGGCCTGCTCGATGGTCCATTTGGGCGCGAGGCCGGCATGGAACATCGCCCAGCCCAGCGTGCGGTCCACGTGCATGAGCTTCTGCATGCGCAGCCAGTCCAGCAGCACGTCGCGGTCTTCGGCCAGCACCACGCGTTGCAGGTCCGGGTTGACCTTGCGCTGCTCCTCCTCGCTGCGCGCGCCGACGGCCAGCAGCGACAGATCGTGGTTGCCCAGCACGACGACGCTGTGCTCGCGCAGCGAATGCACCAGCCGCAGCGTTTCCAGCGACTGCCCGCCGCGGTTGACCAGATCGCCGCAGAACCACAGCCGGTCCTGCGCGGGGTCGAAGCGGATCTTCTCCAGCAGGCGCTGGGTGACGTCGTAGCAGCCTTGCAGGTCGCCGATGGCCCAGACGCTCATGCCACGGCCTCCGCAGTCACGGGGGAGGGCATTGCACTGCATGCGGGCTTGTGCCCGTATGCACGGGGGAAAACGTCGACGTCCATGGCAACAGTGTATGCAAAAGCGTCAGCGGGCAGCGTCGTTGCTGCTGAACGGCAGGTTTGCCAGCCGGATGAAATCGGCCACGTCGATCTGCTCGGCGCGCAGGCCCGGGTCGATGCCGGCGGCTTCGAACGCGGCCGCGTCGCAGAGTCTGGACAAGGCATTGCGCAAGGTCTTGCGGCGCTGGCCGAAGGCATCGCGAACGATCGCGGCAAAGCGCGCATGGTCGCGCACGGCCACCTTGTCGGCCGGCAGCGGCACCAGCCGCACCACGGCCGAATCCACCTTGGGTGGCGGGCTGAACGCGCCCGGCGGCACCACGAACAGCG
>DMID01000132.1:4583-4902 GCA_003449195.1 Lysobacteraceae bacterium
ACCACTTCCTTCTGCAGCATGAAGTGCATGTCGGCGATCGCGTTGGCATGCTCGAGTGCGTGGAACAGGATCGGCGAGGAGATGTTGTAGGGCAGGTTGCCGACCAGCCGCAGCGGCGCGCCGTCGCCGCGCAGTGCGCCGAAGTCCACCGACAGCACGTCGCGGTGGATGATCTCCAGCTGCCCGATCGGCGCGGCCGCGGCGGTCAGCGGCGCGATCAGGTCGCGGTCGAACTCGATCACGGTCAGCGCGCCATGCCGGCGCAGCAGCGGGAAGGTGATGGCGCCCTGGCCCGGGCCGATCTCGACCAGACGGTCGC
>DMID01000178.1 GCA_003449195.1 Lysobacteraceae bacterium
CTCGCTGCCGGCACCGGGCAGGTCGGCCGGCGGGTGCCTGCCGCATGCGGCCAACAAGCCGATGGCCGTCAGGAACAGGAACGTTCCGGCACGGCGCGCTGCCGTGCGCGGACAGGCGCAAGTCGTCGGCAAAGTCCGATCCCCCGTTGACGTCAGCGGCCGAGTGTCGCCGCAGCACGATGACCGGGACAAGCCCGGATGGCAACGAAGCGTGTCGGCGGTCACGCCAGCGCGTTCCATGGCGCCAGGCGACTGCCGCTTCATGCCCCTCGACAGTTCGACCGCAAGGACCCGAGTTTCGCGCGGTCTGCGGCGATCTAGACTGATGAAAATCCTCCATCACGCCCGCTGCCGCCGCCATGCATTGCCCCGCAGAACCGGCCCTTGGCCGCCGCCCGAACCAACCGACAGATCGGCTCTTCTGGTCTGCGTGTGGCATGACCCGGCCCGGTGGCTCCACCGTCAGCGTGTTCGCATGAAGCGCACGACTTTCCGGCACGAAGCTGCAACGCCTTCGCTGCGGGATTGGCGCGCCATCGAAGACGGTCTGGACGCGCGCGGAAACGCCGTTCTGCACGGCTTGCTGAGCCGGGAAGAATGTCTTGACCTGGCGGCGCTCTACCCGCAGGAAGAAGGGTTTCGCACACGCATCGTGATGGCACGGCACGGTTTCGGGCGCGGCGAGTACAAGTATTTCGCCTACCCGTTGCCGCCCTTGCTCGACCAACTGCGCCACGCGCTTTACCCGCATCTGGCCCCGATTGCCAATCGCTGGAACCACAAGCTTGGCATCGACATCCGATACCCCGCGGACCTCGATGCATTCCTGGAGCGCTGCCACCAGGCGGGGCAGGCACGCCCGACGCCGCTGCTCCTGGAGTACGGAGCCGGCGACTACAACTGCCTTCACCAGGACCTGTATGGAGACCACGTGTTTCCCTTGCAGGTCGCCATCCTGTTGTCCGAACCCGGGCGCGACTTCACCGGCGGCGAATTCGTGATGACCGAAACCGCGGGCGGCCATTCCCGGGCCGAGGTCGTGCCGTTGCGCCAGGGCGATGCCGTGGTGTTCACCGTGAACCAGCGTCCAGCCACCGGCAAGCGCGGCGGCACGCGAAGGGCCGCGATGCGTCACGGCGTCAGCCGGATCCGCAGCGGCCGTCGCCATACCGTCGGCCTGATCTTTCACGACGCGCGTTGACGACCATGACCCTCCTTCATATTTTCACCGTTGACCTCGTGTCATGCCTGATCTCTCGTCACCGCCATGATGTTCGATGATCTTTTCGGCTCGCCCCAACCGGGCGAGCGGGAGCGTCTGGGTTCCAGCGCCTTCGTGCTGCGCGGTTTCGCATTGCCGTATCTCGACGCCGTGCTCCCCGCGATCGCCGCCATCGAGGCCGGTTCGCCGTTCCGGCACATGGTCACGCCAGGCGGTTTCACCATGTCGGTGGCACTGACCAATTGCGGCCAATGGGGTTGGACGACCGATCGGCGCGGCTACCGCTACAGCGGCATCGACCCGGACAACGGAACGCCTTGGCCGGCGATGCCGGATGTCTTCGAACGGCTGGCCTGCGAGGCTGCCGCAGCGGCGGGCTTCGACCCATTCATGCCGGACGCCTGCCTGATCAACCGGTATCTTCCGGGCTCCCGGCTGTCGCTGCACCAGGACAAGAACGAGCGTGACTTCAACGCCCCCATCGTGTCCGTGTCCCTGGGCATGACGGCCACCTTCCTGTTCGGTGGCCACGAACGTACCGACAAAACAACCAAGGTGCCGCTGTACCACGGCGACGTGGCGGTCTGGGGTGGCGAGGACCGGCTGCGCTATCACGGCATCATGCCCTTGAAAGACCATCCGCACCCCGTGCTGGGCAGCCAGCGCATCAACTTCACCTTCCGCAAGGCCGGCTGAGCATGATGTCCTTGAATTTCCGGCTCGAAAGAGTCCCCACGCCCTTGGGCCAGATGTTGCTGGTCACCGACGAGCAGCAGCGCCTGCGCGCCATCGATTGGCACGACCACGAAGACCGCATGCACCTGCTGATGCGTCGGCAGTACAAGGACAAGACGGTGTCGCTGCAGGAAACGGCCAGCAGGTCGCCTGCCCGTCGCGCCATGCAGGACTACTTCGATGGCGACATCGCCGCAATCGATACGCTGGCCGTCGCAATGGGCGGCACGGACTTCCAGCGTCAGGTCTGGTCCGCCTTGCGAAGCATCCCGGCGGGTCAGCCGCTGAGCTACCGCGAGCTGGCCGAGCGCATCGGGCGGCCGACTGCCGTCCGCGCCGTGGGCCTGGCCAATGGCGCCAACCCGATCGGCATCGTGGTCCCCTGTCACCGGGTCATCGGCAGCAATGCATCGCTGACCGGATACGGCGGCGGTCTGCATCGCAAGCAGTGGCTGTTGGCGCACGAAAGCCGCTGAGCGTGCGAGCGCGGGGCGAACAGGCCACGTTGGCGTTCAAACGGATTTTCCTGCGCGTGCTTGGCTTCTGGATGGGGGAAGGTCCATCCATGACTTCGTGGCAGCCATCTCTGCTGATGGCTGCGCCCGACAAGGTCGAGATGGCACTGCAACTCGCTGGAGGCAATGCGCCTGGACACAGGCGCCGGGTGCAAAAGTGGGTGCTGCTGCCGGGCTTCGCCGTCGTCGCGCTGCTCGTGCCGGCCAGCGTTGCCGGGATCGCTCGTTTCCCGATGCGCTGATGAGCACTTGTTCGAATTGGACCGCAAGAGACGGAGTTTCTTCCGGGGAGCCGCGGCCTACCTTGGCTTGCATTGCCTCATCGGAAAAACCGTCATGACCACGCCCACCCAGCGGCAATTCGCCACGACGCCGTCCGGCCGCATCGCCTACGTCCAGAGCGCCGCCACCGGCCCTGTCGCGTTGTTCGTCCATGGCGTGCTCGTCAACAGCCATCTGTGGCGGCACCTGCTCAAGGCGTTGGCCGACCTGCGCCGTTGCATCGCCATCGACCTGATGGGGCATGGCCACACCACCATCAAGGCCGACCAGCCCGTGTCCTTCGAGGCCCAGGCCGACATGCTGCGCGAGTTTCTGGACGCGCTGGACATCGACCAGGTGGATCTGGTGGCCAACGACAGCGGCACCGGCGTGGCGAAGATCTTCGCGGCGCTCTACCCCGAGCGCCTGCGCACCTTGACCCTCACCAACGGCGACGTGCAGGACAACTGGCCGCCCGTCGAATTCTCCGGCTTCCTGGACATGGTCAAGGCCGGCGGCCTGCCGCAGACCTTGCAGCACATGCTGGACGACAAGGATTTCTTCCGCGGCCCCGACGCGATGGCGGGTGCGTACCAGGATGCCTCCACGGTCTCGGACGACACCATCGAGGCCTACATCCGTCCGCATCTCGCCTCGCCCGAGCGCACCCGGGATCTGGTGCGCTTCATCCTCGCCTTCGACCACGCGCAGACCGTGAGGATCGAGCCGAAGCTGCGCGCGCTGGAGGTGCCGGCGCTCGTCGTCTGGGGCACGGGCGACATCTTCTTCGGCACGCAGTGGTCCGATTTCCTGGCCCGCACTTTGGGTGGGCCGATCACGCAGGTCGAGGTCGCCGATGCCCGCTTGCTGTTCCCCGAGGAGCGCCCGCAGCAGTTGAGCGATGCCTTGCGCACGTTCTGGACCGGCGAGGCCTGAGATGCCCGCCGCCGCATCACGCTGCACGGCAAGACCGGTTCGCCTTTCGATGGAATCCGCCCCCGATGCCCGTCGGCAAGTCGAAGCTTATTGCCAGTCTCTGGTCGACGCGGGCGAGGCGCGCTGGGGCGCGGACCTCGCCGGTATGCAGCTGCATCTGCATACCGGCGAGGTCTATCTCTTCGACGAATACGGCCTCACCCGGTTGACATGAGAAGACACTGACATGCTGACCTTGCACTACTGGCCCGGCTATTGCTCGCTGGCCACTCACATCGTTCTGCGCTGGATCGGCGTGCCGTACCGGTTGCAGCTGGCCGACCACGCCATGCGGCAGTCGGGCGGCTTCAAGCAGCTCAACCCGTCTTCCACCGTTCCGGTCCTGGTGGACGAGGACGGGTGGGCGCTCAGCCAGAACGTGGCTGTCCTGAACTATCTGGCCGAGCAACATCCGCAGGCCCGGCTGGGCGGCGACGATGCGCGCGGCCGCGCCCATGTGAACCGCTGGCTGGGCTACATCAACTCGGACGTGCACAAGGCGTTCTCGCCGCTGATGCACCCCGAGCGGCTGCCGGGCGACCGGGCCACGCAGCAGCAGGCGCTGGACAATGCCAAGGCCACCCTGCGCAAGCACTTCGGAGTGCTGGATGAGCCGTTGCGCGAACATGCGTGGATCGCCGGCGAGCGCCGCAGCATCGCCGACCCTTATCTGTTCGTCCTGACCCGCTGGGCGCGCGCCAAGGGCGTGAACCTGAGCGGCCTCGAAGGCGTGGCCGCGCATTTCGACCGCATGTCGGCCGACCCCGAGGTGCAAGCGGCGCTGGCCGAGGAAGGCCTCGCCGGTTCCGGCCTGACCGCACGTCCTGACCCTGAGGAAACCCGATGACAACGAACCCGAGCTGGAACCTGAGCCGCCTGCCCTCGCCGCTGGGCCAGATGCTGCTGGTCACCGATGCACGGCACGCCATCCGCGCGCTGGACTTCGCCGACCACGAAAGCCATCTGCAACGTGCCCTGCGCGAGCAGTACGGGCAGGTGGATCTCGTCGGCGCGCCTGCGCCGCCGGCCATCGCCGACGCGCTGGCTCGGTACTTCGCGGGCGACCGGCAGGCGCTCGATGCGCTGCCCGTGGCCACCCGAGGCACGCCGCTGCAGGAGCA
>DMID01000013.1:0-2211 GCA_003449195.1 Lysobacteraceae bacterium
GCCATCCGGCCGCGCCGGCGGCCGCGGTTCGTCGATGCCGTGCCGGTGTGGACGCCGGCCGCCCTCGGCGCCTGAACCCCGGCCGAAAGTGTCCGCGCCATCATGCAAACGGCCGGGCATCGATGCCGTGCCCGGCCACCAGCCGCACCGTCAACGTTCGACGTCGAAACGCACCTCGACGCGCCGGTTGGGCAACAGGCATTCCAGCAGCGCGGCACGCGGCTTGACGCCCTCGCAGGCCTGTACCTGCTGGCTGTCGCCGCGGTAGCTGTAGCCGATCTTCGCCGGATCGACGCCGCGCCCGATCAGCAGCTCGCGCACGGTCTGCGCACGGCGTTCGGACAGGCCGCGGTTGTAGTCGTGGCCGCGGCCGGCCATGCGGTCGGCGTGGCCGACCAGTTCCACGTGCGCCAGGCTCAGCTTTTCCTCGCCGATGCGCGCCAGCGCCCGGTCCAGGCTTTCCAGCGAATGGGTGCGGATGTCGCGGTAGCGGTCCTTGTCGAACTCGAACAGCACGTTGGCCACCAGCGGCGTCGGCGCCGCCACCGGTGCGTCGTCCGGCAACGGGCATTGCCGGGCCAGCGCCTCGGCATCGTTCACCATGTCCTCGGCGATCTGGATGTACGGCTTGGCATGCCGCCATTGCTGCTGGTTGAACTCGTTGCCGGCGTGCACCAGCTCGACCTCGCCGCAGGCCACCGCCTGCTGCGCGCAGGTGAAACCGGGCGTGCCGTGGATCGCGCGCAGGCGCTTCCACAGGTCGTCGCGCAGATAGCGTGCGTGGTTGACCAGCGGCGTGTCCGTCGGCAGCGGGCTGACGCCCTGCTCCATGCCGGCGATCAGCGTGACCGACTCGTCCAGCGCGGCCTGCGGGAAATCGCTGCGGTCGTTGCGCGTGTACTCGTGGAAGGACACGTCCAGCCAGCACTGGGCCTTGGACAGGTGGTAGTCGCGGATCGGCCGGCCGGTGTCGTTCAGGGCCTTGATCCGGCCCTGGGTGGCTTCGTAGGTACCGAGGTCCGCGTCGATGGCTTCGTCGGTGATGCGCTGGGCCTCCGGTTTCAGCCGGGCCTCCCCGGCGTCGGCCGGGAGAGCGGCCAGCGCGGCCGAAAGGGCGAGGAAAAGCGGCAGAAAGGCGTTGTCGTGGGTCATCTCGTTGTCCTCAGCGCACCGGATCGCGGTAACGCTCGTCGTCCCTGCGGAACAGGTCTTCGTCGAACTTGAAGCGCAGGCGCAGGAAGAAGCCGCGCTGCGTGTACTCGTAGCCGCTCAGGTCGCGGTCGCCATCGAAGCCGGCCCAGTTGTAGCCGGCCGACAGCCACAGGTTCTGCCGCAGCAGGCGCCCGACCTCCAGCCCGTAGGCGTACTGGTTGGCACCGGACTGGCCCCGGAAGGTGGAGCCGAGCACGCCGATGTCCCAGTTTTCGGTGATGTCGTAGATCACCCGCCCGGACAGCAGCACCGCATTGAAGCTGCTGCTGACCCGGCCACCGTCGGCGTAGGCGAAACGGTCCTGCTGCCATTTGCCGGCGATGCGCCCGGTCAGCCACNNACCACGGCCGCGACGGATGCCAATCGGCATGCATCGACACGATGTGCGCGCGGGTGCGGATGTCCTGGCTGCTGCCGTCCACCGCCTGCCCGTCCAGCAGGGTCAGGCCGCTCTCGTCGCGCTCCACCTTGTACTCGTAGCGGGCCAGCGCGTTGACCCGGTTGGTGTCGGTGTCGCGGTAGGCCACGCCGAGCTGGAAGCGGTCCTGCAACACGTCGCCGCGCGCGCTGTAGTCGGTGGTCAACAGGTAGTTGCGCGCCAGCAAGGTCCAGTCGCGGCTGAGCTTGCGCGCCACCATCAGCTGCACCAGCGTGGTGTCGAAGGCTTCGTCGGTCGCGGTGCCGGCCACGTCGCCGGACACGCGGTACTCCACGCGGCCGGAGGCCTTCCACAGCGGGTTGGCGGTGTAGTCCAGCGCGAAGGCCACGCCGGTGGCGTCGCCGGTGTTGCCGTCGTACACCTTCACGTGCTCGGCCGAGCTGCTCAGGCGCCAGCCCTGGGCGATATCCCAGGTGTTGCGGATGCCCGAGGCGGCCTGCACGTCGCGCCCGGTGATGGCATCGCGCAGGCGGTACTCGGAGAACGCCTGGGTATCGCGCAGGTAGCTGCTGTCCACGCCGAACACGAAGGTGTCCGACTCGCGGTCGGTGGTGGTGATG
>DMID01000013.1:2264-2614 GCA_003449195.1 Lysobacteraceae bacterium
CGCTCGAAGACCTGGTAGTCCAGCCCGGCAGCGATGCGGTGGCGTTCCTCGCCGCCGACATCCTGCTCGACCTCGCCACCGGCCGACAGCCGATCGTTGAACTTGTAGCCCAGGCCCACGCGCGCGGTCTGCGACTCCAGCTTCGTGCCCACCGGCAGGGAGTTGATCGTGCCGGTGTAGGCGCTGCTGCTGCCGATCACCGGCAGGCCGGTCAGCGGATCGAGCGCCTGCTGGCCATAGCCGAGCGCGCCGCCGCCGGAACCGCTGGCAAAGCCGCCGGTCAGGCCGCCGGCCTCGCCGTAGCCGGTGTAGCTGGACCACGGCGAATACTCGCCGATGCTTTCGTGGAT
>DMID01000062.1 GCA_003449195.1 Lysobacteraceae bacterium
CGCGCTGAGCCGGGCTGCGCGCCGCAGTCGGGCCGGGTCGATGGCGGCCCGGCTCCGACGCATCCGCCGCGCACGCAAGACGAGAAGGCGGTGGATTGCACAAACGACGAAGGCCGGGTTGCCCCGGCCTTCGCGCCTTGCCCCGGATGGCCGAGGCGACTTACTTAAGGTTCGACGCGACGAAATCCCAGTTGACCAGGTTCCAGAACGCTTCCAGATACTTAGGGCGGGCGTTGCGGTAGTCGATGTAGTAGGCATGCTCCCACACGTCGCAGGTCAGCAGCGCGGTGTCCTCGCCGGTCAGCGGGGTGGCGGCGTTGGAGGTGCTGACCAGCGCCAGCGAACCGTCCGGGCGCTGCACCAGCCAGCCCCAGCCGGAACCGAAGGTGCCGACGGCGGTCTTGGTGAACTCTTCCTTGAACTTGGCGAAGTCGCCGAAGGCCTTGTCGATGGCGTCCTTCAGCTTGCCGGTCGGCTCGCCGCCGCCGTTGGGCTTGAGGCAGTGCCAGTAGAACGTGTGGTTCCAGATCTGCGCGGCGTTGTTGAACATGCCGCCCTGCGCCTTGCGGATGATGGCCTCCAGCGGCAGCTCGGCAAACTCGGTGCCCTCGATCTGCTTGTTGAGGTTGTCCACGTAGGTCTTGTGGTGCTTGCCGTAGTGGTAATCCAGCGTCTCGGCGGAGATGTGCGGTTCCAGCGCGTTGCGCTCGTACGGAAGCGGGGGGAGTTCGATGGCCATTGGCAATACCTCGGCTGGCGGATGGATGGGGACGGCGCGGCGTTGGGACCTGCCGTGCATGGGATTACAATGCGCATCGAAGTTTACCCCAGCCCCGGGTTTGCGCCCCGTCAACGCAGGAGAATCAGCATGCCGGTGATGGAACGGATCCAGGCCGAGCTTGAACGCCATCCGCTGGTGCTGTTCATGAAAGGCACGCCGGACTACCCGATGTGCGGCTTCTCCAGTCGTGCGGTGCAGGCCTTGCGCGCGGCCGGAGCGACGCAGCTGCATGCGGTGAACGTGCTGGAAGATCCGGAAGTGCGGGCCAGCCTGCCGCGCTTCTCCAACTGGCCGACGTTCCCGCAGCTGTTCATCCACGGCGAGCTGATCGGCGGTTGCGACATCACGCTGGAGCTGCTGGAGTCCGGCGAACTGCAGCGCATCGTTGCCGAAGCCGGCGGCTGAAGCCGCAGCGCGGCTGTTCGCTTTGCCCACCTGTCCGGGCCGCCACTGGCCGAAGCGGCCTGACACGGGGTTGCCACAAATCCGACATCATCGACCGGACGCGGCATGCCGCGCCCGGACAGGGAGTTTCACTGCATGACCACCATGACCATCCTTTCGGCGGCGCTGACGCTGTTCCTGATCCTGGACCCGCTCGGCAACGTGCCGGTCTTCCTCAGCGTGCTCAAGCCGCTGCCCGAACGCCGGCAGAAAGCGGTGCTGATCCGCGAGCTGATCATTGCGCTGGTGGTGCTGATGGCCTTCCTGTGGGGCGGCAAGTACGCGCTGGAGTTGATGCACCTGCAACAGGAGTCGGTGTCCATCGCCGGCGGCATCGTGCTGTTCCTGATCGGCATCCGCATGATCTTCCCGTCGGCCGAAGGCGTGATGGGCGAGCTGCCCGACGGCGAGCCTTTCATCGTGCCGCTGGCCATTCCGCTGGTGGCGGGGCCGTCCGGCATGGCCGCCGTCATGCTGATGGGCAGCAGCCAGCCGGCGCGGATGTTCGACTGGAGCCTGGCCCTGCTGATCGCCTGGGGCGCCACGGTCGCCATCCTGATGTGCTCCACCTTGCTCTACAAGCTGCTTGGCCAGCGCGCGCTTGCCGCGCTGGAACGGCTGATGGGCATGCTGTTGGTGGCCATTTCGGTGCAGATGTTCCTCGACGGGATCGCGGCCTACCTGAAGCTGGCGCCTGTGGCAGGGTGACTGGCCGGACGGCTTCGGTCTTGGTGTCAGTCTTTGTCATTCAGTGGTAACGCGTGCCGGATACCGTGTTAATCTGTTGTTAACCCTGGCGGACATGCCGCAGGGGAAAGCACCAGAGAGCGCAGGCCGCCATGATCAGGGGAGAGGGCCTGCGCTGCGCGTTGTTCCCCAGCCCTTCGCCATTTGAATCGAGGCTATCGAAATGACCCATTCCCGTTGTCTCCGGATGTCCAAGCTGACGCTTGGCCTCGTGGCCGCCCTGGCTGCCGCTCCCGTGTTTGCGCAGAGCACCTCGGCCGGCATCGGCGGCATGGTGACCAGCAAGGGCGGCCAGCCGGTCGTCGGCGCCGAAGTCACCATCACGCATGCGGAGTCCGGCACCGTCAGCCGCGCCATCACCGATGCCAGCGGCCGCTACAACGCCCGCGGCCTGCGCGTCGGCGGCCCGTACACCATCACCATCACCAAGCCGGGTGAAGGCACCAAGACCGAGGATGGCGTCTACCTGGAGTTGAACCAGGTGGCAAACGTCAATGCGGATCTGTCATCTGGCACGGCCACCGATCTCGATACCGTTAAAGTCACGGCATCGCGCCTGTCTTCGATATTCAGCTCGGAGAACAAAGGCATCGGCACCTCGGTAAGTGGCCGCGAGCTGGAAACCGCCGTGGCAGGTGCTCGTTCGATGGACGAAATCGCCCGCCTCGACCCGCGCATCACCGTCATGGATTCCACCGATGGTTCGATCTCGCTGGCCGGTGTCAACAACCGTTACAACAGCATCCAGGTCGACGGCCTGTCGCAGGGCGATCCCTTCGGTCTGAACAGCAACGGCATGCCCTATACCGGCTCGCCGATTTCGCCGGACACCATCGCCGCCTACGACATCAAGGCGTCCGATTACGATGTGTCCTCCGATTCGGTCGGCGCCAGCATCAATGCCGTCACCAAGTCCGGCACCAACGAGTTCCATGGCTCGGTGTACTACACCTACAAGAACTCGGACGACATGGTCGGCAAGATCCTGTCCAAGCCGACCGACACGTCTAGCCAACACGTGCCCTACACGGCGTTCGACAAGGACACCACCAAGGGTGTGACTTTCGGCGGCCCGATCATCAAGGACAAGCTGTTCTTCTTCCTGTCGGCCGAGAAGCAGAAGGTCACCAACGTCGGTGCTTTCCCGAACAATGGTTACACCGCTGGCAAGGTGAGCGACGCCGACTTGGCGACCATCGAAGCCGCAGCGGCCAAGTGGGACCTGCAGCCGGGTATCGCGCTGTTCAAGGATCCGGGCACTACCGGTCTGGCTTTGGAAAACAAGCGCTATCTGGGCAAGATCGACTGGAACATCGCCGATGGCCAGCGCTTGAGCCTGACCTACCAGAAGACCACGGAGAACATGCCCAAGCCGTATGACGCTTCGGGCAACAATGCGGCCTACAGCAGCCACTACTACAACGTCGACAGCAAGACCCGGAACGTGGCCCTGCAGTTGTTCAGCGACTGGACCGACAACTTCAGCACCGAAATGAAGGTCAGCCAGCAGAAGTTCGACCAAGTGGCTGGCAATCAGTTGAATCAGCCGCACGTCCAGATCAAGACCGCTGGTGGCGGCTCCGTTTTTCTGGGCGAGGATCAATATCGCCACGAGAACGAAATCCATACCAAGAAGCTGAGCGCCACGTTCGCGGCCACTTGGTACGTGGGCAACCACACCGTCAAGGGCGGCGTGGACTACATGAAGCAGGACAACTTCGACTTGTTCGGCAGCCAGTTGCACGGCGTGTTCGTGTTCAACAGCCCGGCGGATTTCCTCAACGGCGATCTAAGCAATGGTCACGGTACCTATGGTCGTAGCCTGATCCCGGCCGGCATGACCTTGAACGATCTCGGTTTCCCGATGACGTACAAGCAGATCAGTCCGTTCCTGCAGGATACGTGGCAGGTCACCGACAACCTGTCGCTGACCTACGGCGTGCGCGTCAACATGCCAGATGTCGATCGCGCGCCACCGGCACTGACCGGTGCCACGGCCGACGCTTACAAGAGCGTCGTGGGCTTTGCCAACAATTCCACGCTCAAGAGCAACTTGGTCGAGCCGCGCTTCAGCTTCAACTATGCGTTCGATACCGAGCGCATGTCGCAGCTGCGAGGTGGTGTCGGCCTGTTCCAGACCCTGGCGCCGACCGTGTGGATCTTCAATCCGTATCAGAACAACGGCGTGACCGGCAAGGTCTCCACCAACTCGACAGGCGGCGAGTCGTTCGCGGACCTGATCACGGACGTGGAGAACAAGAGCACCTCGGCCAGTCTGAGCGGCAGGCCGCAGGTGGACGCCATCGCGCCTGGCACCAAATTGCCGAGCGCGTGGAAGTGGAGCCTGGGCTACGACGCCGAGCTGCCGTGGTACGGCATCGTCGCATCGGTCGATGCGTTGTACATCAAGAACAAGGACGCAATGATCTACAGCGAGCCGAATACCGGCATCGCCTCCATCGCTGGTGCCACGCCGACCGTATTGCCTGATGGGCGCATCGGTTATTGGACCAATGGCCTGCCCAGCAGCAGCGCCTACAAGAACAGCGCCGGCGCCACCACCTGCTACGTGAGCCAGACCTGCAACGGCACCTATGTGGCCAACAGCTCGGCCTTCGCTTACAACTCCACCGTGCTGGGCAACACCGACAAGGGTTACTCGAAGAGCCTCACCTTCGGCCTGTCGCGGCCCTTGACCGGCAGTTGGGGATGGAATGCCAGCTTCACCTTCGCCAAGGCCGAGGAAGTCAATCCGGGCAACAGCTCGCAGGCCACCTCGAACTACCAGATCGCGATGGTCAACCCGAACCCAACCAACGCTGCGATTTCCGACCGCAGCATCCGGCAGACGCTGAAGGCCTCGCTGACCTGGGATCACGCGTTCTTCGGCGATTACCACACTACCGTCACTGCGTATTACACCGGTCACGACGGCCAGCCGTATTCGTGGGTGTTCGGCACCGCTTCGGGCATCATCGGCGACGTCAACGGCGACAACCAGGCCGGTTACGACTTGGCTTACATCCCGCTGGTTAATGATCCGAAGGTGACCTACAAGGGCACGGCCGCGCAGATCCAATCGTTCCAGGACTTCATCAACAGCGATTCGTATCTGGCCGCCCGCCGTGGCCAGATCGCCGAGCGCAACGGCGCCCGCTCGCCGTGGGTGAATCAGTTGGACATCGGCATCCAGCAGGAAATTCCGGGCTTCTTCAAGGAGCACAAGGCCATTGTCCGTCTGGACATCAGCGACTTCCTGAACCTGTTGAACAAGGACTGGGGGCTGCAGAAGACGGTCAACACCTTCAACCCGCGCCGCAACCTGGCCTACGTTTCCGGTTTCACCAAAGATGGCCAGTACATCTACGACGTGAGCAAGGCGCCGGACTCGTTGCAGACGTGGTACACCAGCGGCGGCTCGCCCGCTCCCAGCCGCGTCTCCTCAACGTGGTCGGCGCTGCTGACTCTCCGTTACCAGTTCTGATCCGTCGTCACTGCATGTTTCATCGAAACGGCCGGGTCATCCCGGCCGTTTCGTTTTGCGGGCCGCTGACGCCGTTGCCGGACTGCGCTACATTCTCGAGACTGAAAACGAGAAAGAGCGGGACATGACGGAGACGGCTTCAAGGGTGTTGCCGGTGCAGGATGCGCGGATCTATCCGCGCGGGGAGCTGGACGTGCTTTCGCGGGTGGAAGTGGCGCGCCTGCGCGACGCCTCCAGCGGCGGCATGCACGAGTTGCTGCGGCGCTGCGCGCTGGCGGTGCTGACCACCGGCAGCACCTCGGATGATCCGCGTGCGGCGCGCGACCTGTATCCGGATTTCGACATCGAGGTCACCCAGCACGACCGCGGCATCCGCATCGACCTGAGCAATGCGCCGGCAATGGCTTTCGTCGATGGCGAGATCATCCACGGCGTGGCGGAACTGCTGTTCGCCGTCGTGCGCGACCTGGCCTATACCGCCATCGAACTGGGGCCGGAATACGCCGAAGACCTCGAAACCTCCGAAGGCATCACCGATGCGGTGTTCGGCCTGCTGCGCAATGCGCACATCCTCAAGCCGTCCGATCCCAATCTCGTGGTGTGCTGGGGCGGCCATTCGATCTCGCGCGACGAATACCTCTATACCAAGCAGGTGGGCTACGAGCTGGGCCTGCGCGGGCTGGACATCTGCACCGGTTGTGGGCCGGGTGCGATGAAGGGGCCGATGAAGGGCGCCACCATCGCCCATGCCAAGCAGCGCAAGCATGTTTCGCGCTACATCGGCATCACCGAGCCGGGCATCATCGCGGCCGAATCGCCGAACCCGATCGTCAACCACCTGATCATCATGCCGGACATCGAGAAGCGCCTGGAGGCCTTCGTCCGGCTCGGCCACGGCATCATCGTGTTCCCCGGCGGCGTCGGCACTGCGGAGGAAATCCTCTACCTGCTCGGCATTCTGTTGCGCGAGGAAAACCGCGAGGTGCCGTTCCCGCTGGTGTTGACCGGCCCGACGGTTGCCGCGCCGTATTTCGAGCAGATCGACCGCTTCATCCGCCTGACGCTGGGTGACGAGGCCGCGTCGCGCTACCAGATCATCGTCGGCGACCAGGTGGCGGTGGCGCGCGCGATGCAGGCCGGCATCCAGAAGGTGCGCGCCTACCGCAAGCAGCAGAAGGATTCGTATTTCTTCAACTGGTCTATCGACATTCCGCTGGCGTTCCAGCAGCCGTTCGCGCCCACCCACGAGGCGATGGCCGCGCTGGATCTGCACCCGGGACGCGCGGCGCATGCGCTGGCGGCCGATCTGCGGCGTGCGTTTTCCGGCATCGTCGCCGGCAACGTCAAGGACGACGGCATGCGCAGGATCGAGCAGTTCGGTCCGTTCCAGATCCACGGCGACCCGGCGATGATGCGCGCGCTGGACGACCTGCTGCGGGCCTTCGTCCAGCAGCGGCGCATGAAGATCGCCGGCGAGTACCGGCCGTGCTATCAGGTGGTGACCTGAGCTGAGTCCGGCAGCCCGGAAGAGACGGCGCGGCGCCCGTCGGAAAACGGGCGCCGTTCGTCGGCCCGGGGCTTGCCTTCGATCCCCCGGACGGCTGGGATGGCAGCAACGAATGGGGGATGCATGGAAACCAAGCCGCATCGGATGTCGGGCGTGACCCTGGTCGAACTGATGGTGACCGTGGCGGTGCTGGCCATCGTCACGGCCATCGCCGTCCCCAGTTTCCAGAGCACCATCCGCTCGAACAGGGCGGCCACGGCCGCGAACGAGTTGCTGGCCTCGTTGATGCTGGCGCGCAGCGAAGCCATCCGCAACGGCAACAGCGCCGGCATCTGCCCGAGCGCGAATGGCACTTCCTGCAGCTCCAACTGGAGCGATGGCTGGCTGGTATGGAGCGATGCCGACGGCAACGGCAACCTGGACGGCACCGAGACGATTCTCCGGTACTCGCAGGCCCGCTACGGGATCCAGCTCAGCACCGGCAGCGCGAACCGTTTCATCTTCGACAGGCGCGGGCGCGCCAGAGGCAAGGATGGCAGCAATGCCGATCTGGCCGGCTCCCAGGTGCTAACGATCAAGCCCCAAAACTGTCCGGCCGGAGAGCAGTCGGAGCGGGACCTGACCATCACGTCCACGGGGCAGGCCCGCTTGAGCAGGAGCGCATGCGCATGAACGCGGTCGGATCCCGGAACGCAAGCGGATTCACCCTGATCGAGGTGATGGTGTCCATCGTCGTGCTTGCGTTCGGCCTGCTGGGTTTCGCGCTGCTGCAGACATTGACCGTGCGCTATTCGCAAAGCGCCGCATACAAGACCCAGGCGACCAATCTCGGCTACAGCCTTCTGGACGACATGCGCGCCAACCGGCTGTCGGCGGCCCAGTATGCGGGCGCGGCCACCTTTGCCCAGGGCAGCATCGCGGCCGGAACATGCGCCGCATCGACCGGAACGGTGAGCGTGACCGCCGTCGCCACTTCGTGGAAGTGCGACGTGGTCAAGGCATTGGGCGAACAGGCCGGTGCCACCGTCACGTATGTCAACGGTGTGGCCACCGTGAGCATCACCTGGGGAGAGCGTGTGCGCGTCGGCGAGAATCCCAATACCACCTTCGAGGCGGAGAGCCGGCTATGAGCGCTCAGGTATCGGGCCGGCGCCTGCCGGGATGCGCGCGGGAGCAGGCGGGCCTGTCGCTGATCGAACTGATGATCGCGTTGCTGATCGGCACCATCCTCCTCGGCGGCGTGATGCAGATATTCCTCGCTTCCAGACAGGCATCCCGGCTCTCGGAGGGCATGGCCAGAACCCAGGAAAACGCACGGTTTGCCAGCGATTACCTCCAGCGTGACATCCGGATGATCGGACACTATGGATGTGTCAATGATCAATCCCGTCTGCAGACAGTGGGCGCGCTGGCCTCCCATTTGCCGCTGGCCGGTTTCGATCCGCTTGATTTCGCGGTATCCGTTGAGGGGTACGAAGCAAGCGGGACAGGTCCCGGCAATACCGTGACGCTCGGTAGCGAAGCGGGTGGATGGACGCCGGCTTTGCCCGCCGCCATCTCCGCTTTGAGCCCCCGCGCGGGCAGCGACGTGCTGGTGCTCCGTTATCTCTATCAGGAAGGGGCTCCGGTCAGTGCCATCGCCACCACCGGCTCGGCGACCACGTTTACAGTGCCAGCAGCCCGATGGACCGCATTCACCAGTGATGGAATCGCGGCACCGGTCCTGTTTGGCGTTGCCGACTGCAGCTACGCTGACATATTCCGTGCCACGGCGACCAATTCTACCGCCGGCACCGTAACGACCGGAGCCAATATTGACCGTTATACCCCGCTGCCGTCCGGGCAGACCATGCTGTTCCGCGCGGAGTCGCTGGTGTACTACGTCGGCACGGGTGCCGGCGGCGGGCCATCGCTGTTCCGCGCCCATTACGATGGGGCCACCAACCGCTATGTCCCGGACGAATTGGTCGAGGGCGTGGAGAACCTGCAGTTTCTCTACGGATTGGACCGGGTGGCCGACCTGACCAACAATCCCCCCAGCGGCTACATCGACGTGGTTGCCACCGCCTCGGGCGTCGGTGCCGCGGAGCCGCAATGGCGCCGGGTCGGCAGCATCCAGGTCGGCCTGCTGATGAGGAGTCCAGACAGGGCCGGAGCGACCGCGCCCACCGCGGCCAACCGCAAGCAACTTCTGGGCGTGACCTTCAACACGCCGGCAACGCCGGACCAGATGTTCAGGGACACGTTCGAATTGACCGTGGCCGCCCGCAACCGGCTGTACGGCAACTGATGGGGTGCGACGTGAAATACCCGGCGATTCATCCAGGCGGCCGCAACCGAGAACAGGGCGCAGTCCTGTACGTCACGCTCATCATGCTGATCCTGATGGCCATGCTCGGCATTGTGGGCATGCAGGTGGTCGGGCTGCAGGAAAAGATGGCCGCCAACTTCCGCGCGGCCAACATGGCTTTCCAGAATGCGGAGCGGACCGCGCGCCAGACGGAATGCGCGATCGAGGATCAGGTCAACAACACGTCCACGGCCGGCTGCGGTACGCCCGGCACCATCGAAATCTGCGACGTGCCTTTCGATGCCGGCGCCTGGGCAAAAGCACGCGCTTACACGGATGGACCAAGTTCCAACGTCAGGTTGATCGGGCCATGCATTTCGGGCAATTCGAGCCTTGCCATGGGTGAGCCCGTGAACGAGGACCCCAACCCGATCTACCAGGTTACCGCCTACGCCGCCGACCGTGCGCCGGGCGATTCGCCATCATCCGACGCGGTCATCGATACCATCTTCCGGCCGTGAGGGATTGACCATGGCATTCACACGCAAGAAGAAAATCGCATCGTCCGCCCTGCTGGTGCTGGCCGCGCTGGCAGCTTACGGGGTGTACCAGACGGTATTTGCGGTACAGCAAGGGCGCGGTGCGCTTGCGCAGGCACCCATGAATGTCGAATCATCGGCGCCGCCGGCCTTCATCATGGGCGTGGATAATTCCGGTTCGATGAGCACGGACGAGACGCTGTTTCGTACCAGCGATGGTGTTGGGCGTTTCAGTGGCGGAAGTTTTTTCAATGCTGATGGTACTCCGAGAGAGTCGGGAACTTCGATCAGCAGACCGATGGATCAAGCGAGTTATTATTCCGACATGTATGCCGCGTTGCGCGCGCCGGAATACAACCGCGCTTATTTCAATCCAGGTTCAACCTACACGCCTTGGGTCGATTCGAATGGCGTGCCGGAACCCGACTCGTCGATCACGGCGGCATCGGAAGATCCGCGTGGCTCTGGCAGGGGGGCGGCAAATCCGTTCACTACATTCGACTTCACGAAGAATCTCGAAAGCACGGAGACATGGTTGTCAGGCAAAACCATGCCGAAGGGCACAACCTATTACAACGACAACACCTGCAATCGAGCGCCTGGGAGCAACCGTACCCAGAATAATTGGGTCACCTTGACGCAGGATTTGACGTTTTCAAGCAATTGCTATACGAAGTTCAAGTATTACCCGGCACGGGTTTACCTGAGCGATTCGGCAACGCCGCCGGCAGGTTTCGATCTCACCAAGCGCGTATGGGTGCCGGGAGTGGGGCCACAAGGCATCGGTCTGTGGCGCTATGACTATCTGGCATCCAACTTCACCAGCGGTGGTGCCGCAGCGATACAGAATTTCGCCAACTGGTGGACTTATTACGGCAATCGCAATCGCTCGATGATTGCGGCGATGACACATGCCTTGTCCGGTGTCAGCCGGATGCGGGTTGGTTATTTCACGATCAATCCCACTCCGCCGAGCGGGAACGTGACCATGTATGACATGAGCGATCCTGCGAGCAAGGCGACCTTGTATGCGACGATGCGGAACCTCAATGCGAGTGGTAATACGCCGACACGTACTGCGACGGCGTATATGGTCAAACAATTTTTCCGGACCGATGGCGGTGCTCCGGTAATGCTGCAATGCCAGAAAAATGCTGGCATGTTGTTTACGGATGGATACACCAACGAAACCAATAATGGCAGTGGCGTACTCAGCGTGGGTGATTCCGATTATTCCATGCCTCCCCCTTATGGTGGTGGCGTGCCTTCCAGCAATACCATCGCCGATTATGCAATGTATGGCTATCTCAACAATCTTCGGCCAGACCTTCCCGTCGGTCGGGTGCTGGTGCCCGATGAATGCAAGACGGGGACGGCGGCCCCGGGGACGGATTGCAATGCCAATCTGCACATGAATTTCTATGGAGTGACGCTGGGTGCTCGTGGCGCGATTTATGAAGTGAATATGGCGGCAACCAATGATCCATATGCCAACTCCCCATCCTGGGGGGCTACCGGCACGATGAATCTTGATCCGCGCAATGTCGACGACATCTGGCATGCCTCGCTCAATTCCAGAGGCGAGTTCATCAATGCGCAGTCTCCTGCGGAAATTACTGCTGCCATGCGCCGGATTCTGTCGGCGGTGGGGGCCGGAGCGTCGCCTTCGGGCAGCATCTCCGCGAGCGGCGCGCGGGTCGGGGCGAATTCCTTCAGCGTTTCCCCGTTCTACGAAGCCACCAACAACGGCACCGATTGGTATGGCAAGTTGACCGCACAGACGGTCACCTCGAACTCGATCACCGGCGTGGTCAGCTATGCCCAGTTGTGGGAGGCATCCGCGATGCTGCCTGCATCGGCCGCGCGCAATGTCTGGTTCGGTCGCTATGCAGGGGCCAGTGCCCAGGCGCTGCGCTTCAGCAGTAGCAACGTGGCGCTGGCGGACCTGTGCACGGAGCCGACGCCCTCGCTGTCGGTCTGCAGCGCGGCGCTGATCGGCCAGCGTCTCAAGGTGGGAGGGAGCACCGGCACGCCGATCACCGCGACGCAGGCGGTGTCGTATCTGCTGGGTGATCAGTCGCTTGAAAGCGACACCTTGCGCAAACGCACGACACGGCTGGGCGACATCGTCAATTCCGCGCCGGTAGTGGCCGCACCGACGGATGATTACGGTTATCGGTCGATGGCCGGTGCGACGGCCGGCAGCTACGATCCATACAACTACGCGGCGTACCTGACCACCAAGCAGTCACGCCCGCGCGTGGTGTTCGCGGGGGCCAACGACGGCATGCTGCATGCGTTCGACGGTGCCACCGGCACGGAACGTTTCGGCTACATACCCACGACCGCACTGGGGCACATGGGCAACCTGCTGTTCCCTTACAACGCGGCGGACAAGAACAATCAGGTATTCCAGCACCGCTATTTCGTCGACGGCCAGATGACGGTATCCGATGTCTATGCCGGTGGGGCATGGAAAACCGTGCTGGTCGGTGCGGCGGGCGCGGGCGGTCGCGGGGTGTTCGGACTGGATGTGTCCAGCCCGGCCACTTTCACTGGCGCGAACGTGCTGTGGGAAGTCAACGACCGCAGCAGCAATGCGACCATTGCCGACAACATCGGTTACGTGTTGGGCAAGCCAGTCATCGTGCCGGTGAAGACCACGGGCGGCACGGTGGCCTGGAAGGCCATATTCGGCAACGGCTACAACAGCAACAATGGCAAGGCGGTGTTGTTCGTCGTGGATGTTGGCACGGGGGCCGTGCAGACCATCCAGGCTAATGAAGCCGGTGCGCCAAGCGGGACCAATGGCTTGGGCAGCATCGTCGTGGTCGACAGCTGGAGCGGCACCGGCCTGACGTCGTCCGGGCGCGATGGTTATGCCGACACCGTGTATGCGGCCGACCAGAAGGGCGCGATCTGGAAATTCGACCTGCGTGCCGCCACGCCTGCCAACCAGACTGTGCCCGTGTTCGTCACCAATACCGACTCCAGCGGACTGCGCCAGCCCATCCTGGGCGGACTGGCCGCCGCCGCCGCCCCGAGCGGAGGGGTCATGGTTTTCTTCGGTACCGGCAGTTTCTCCTTCGAGGGTGACGCGACGGATACCACGGTGCAGTCCCTCTACGGTGTGCAGGACCGCCCGGGCAGAACCGCGACGCTCACCCGGGCCAATCTGACCGCCCAGACCATCGGCACGACGAGCGCGGATACGCGCGCCACCTCCATGAATCCGTTGGCAAGCGGCAAGCTGGGCTGGTACATGGATCTGCCGGCAGGCGAGCGCGTGGTCGGCAACCCGCGCATCGAGAGCGGCATCCTGTTCATTCCCACGTACCTGCCCGATGTTTCCGGTACGACCGGATGCGCATCCAATGGCAGCAACTGGCTGTATGGTCTGAACGCACTGAGCGGGACGGCCGGCTTGATGGGGGTGCGCGTGGGCTCGCCGACCGGCGACAGCAAGCCCTCCGGCAGCGGCGCCATCAAGCTGGAAACCGGCGGCAGTGCTCCGGTGATCGATACCGCTGCATTCGTGAGCCCGCGCATCAAGCCGCTATCCGCGACGGCGACCGCGACGGAAGTGAACAATGCGATTGCTGCGCAGTGCTCGATGGTGGTTCAGGCCCCGGGAGCTCAGCCCTTGTACGTCCCGCGTGCCTGCGGCCGCCAATCCTGGAGGCAGATCAAGTGACCAATCCCATGATGAAGAGAGCAAGCCTGCGCAGGCCAGCATTCGCCCCGAATCGGGGATTCACCCTGATCGAGTTGATGGTCGTGGTGGCCGTCATCGGGATATTGGCGAGTATTGCCTACCCGTCGTACGTGGAATATGTGCGTAAGGCCAAGCGCTCGCAGGTCAAGGCCGACCTGGTGGAATATGCGCAATTACTGGAAAGATTCCATACCGGCAACAATACCTACGTCGGGTTCGCCTTGCCGGTTGCCCAGTCGCCGAGGGAAGCGGGTTCCACGGCCAACTACACGCTTGCACTCAACCCGGCGCCGACACAGTCCACCTTCACCATCGTCGCGACGGCCGTGGGATCTCAGGTCAAGGATTCATGTGGCGACATGGGCATCAACCAGGCGGGCGTGAAGACCAACAGCAAGGGGGCGCTGAAGGACTGCTGGTAAAACGGCAGGGGCTGTTGGGGATGGGCTCTTGCATTGCTCCATGGAGCACCTCTACAATGCACGCCCCGCCCGAATAGCTCAGCCGGTTAGAGCACTTGACTGTTAATCAGGGGGTCGTTGGTTCGAGTCCAACTTCGGGCGCCATGAATTACAAGCACTTAGGCCGCGCATCGTCGCGGCCTTTGTCTTTTGTGGGTTGCTGAAAACACGAAAGCAACACAGAAGCGTCACCCTCGCTGCTTAGATCCCTTCCGCGTCTTCGGTGACGTCGCACGTCCACGCTGCTCCAAGTACTCGCCCAGCAGCTCCTGTGGGGCGACGCCCATGGCCTCGGCGAACTCCACCAGCTCAACGGCGTCGATGCGCCGCTCCCCTCGCTCGCACTTGGACACGAAGGTCTGCGTGTTGCCCAAGCGCTCGGCCAGCTCGATCTGCGTCACGCCCACCCGCTTACGGACTGCCTTCAGGACGGCCAGTAGGAGTTGGTAATCGCGGTTGTGGGTCGATTGGGCCATCGCGCGGTGACATGAAGTTCACCGCACGCTAGAGTCCGTGCTGGATTAGTCCAAAATAGACTATTTACTGACATTGACTCTGGGGAAATACATGAAGCGGATAGGGATTCTTCTGGTCGTCCTGGTGGTCCTGGCTTGGATCGGGTCGAAGCTGGTACCGTGCAGTGAGCCCGCGGCTGCCAAGGCGCCCGCAGCAGTGGCCGAGACGCCGCAGAAGCAGGCACAAGGACCCGAGGCACCGAAGCCAGAGCCGGAGCGCCCGCTGACGGCAGAAAGCGCAGCAGGAGAAGTGGTTCGGCGCTGAGACAATCGTGGCGGCCGAACGCGCCGTCAGGCGCGAGCTGAAGGACCCGGGCGCGACGCAGTTCAAGGACGTGCGGGCCAACTACGGGTTCTACCCCGAAACCACGGACGGTTGTGAAAGGGTGGAAAACTTCAGATCCTGCCTAGCGACTCTTCGCCGCATCCTCGGGTCGTGGAACCGCTCGATGTATTCGAACACGTCGTATTCGAACACGTCAGCCCTTGCTGCATCGAGTGTCGGGTATGTCGTGCGGTAGACCCGCTCGCGCTTGAGCAGGCCAAAGAAGCCCTCGCAGGCCGCATTGTCGCCGCAGTGGCCGACTGCGCTCATTGAGCACACCAGCGCGTTGTCCTTCAGGTGGTTCTGGTAGTCGCCGCTACGAAATTGACTGCCGCGATCGGAGTGCAGGATGACCGGATAGCTTTCCTGGCGCTGCCAGACCGCCATCTGAACCGCCCGGATCACCATGTGCCGGTCCTGCCGGTGATGCATCGACCAGCCCACCACCCGCTGGTCGAACAGGTCCAGCACGATGCACAGATACAGCTTGCCATGGCCGGTTTTGATCTCGGTGATGTCGGTGACCCACTTGGTCTCCGGCTCCAGCGCGGTGAAGTCCCGCTCCAGCAGGTTGCGCACGCCCGGGGGCGTCAGCGCCGACTGAGCGCGTTGACCGCGGCGCTTCGGCCGCGGCCAGCCCTGCAGACTGTCGAACGCCATCAGCCGGGCGACCCGGTTCAGGCTGGCCGTCTCGCCTTCGTCGACAAGGTCTTCGTGCATCCGACCGGCACCGAGAGTTCCCCGGCTGTCCTCATGCAGTTCGCGGATACGCCCGAGCAGACGCCGGTTGTCGAGCTGTCGCCCACAGGGCAATCGCTTGCTCCAGTCGTAGTAACCGCTGGCCGACACCTTCAGGCAGCGGCACATCAGCCGGACCGGGAACTCTTCGCGGCAACGTTCGATCACCCGATACCTCGGGATGATCCCTTGGCAAAGAACGTTGCCGCTTCTCGCAAAAAATCCCGCTCCTTCTGTACCCGGGCCAGTTCGCGCTTCAGGCGAGCCAGCTCCTCGTCCCGCGGCGTCCCGGCGCCACCAAAGGCCACCTTGCCCTGACTCCGGGCTTCCCGCTTCCAGCGGGTCAGCAGGTTGTCCCGGATCCCCAGTTCCCGCGCCACCTGGGCACAGCTGACACCCGGCTGGCTGGCCTGTTCAACCGCACCACGCTTGAACTCCGCACTGAACTTCCTTCGCTTCGACATGAAAACTCCTCAGGGCCTCGATCAGCCTTCTCGTAAGTGTCCCTGAAATCGGGGGTGAACCCGATGCGCCGCTCCCCTTGCTCGCACTTGGAGACGAAGGCCTGCGTGTTGCCCGGGCGCTCGGCCAGCTCGATCCGCGTCACGCCCACCTGCTTGCGGGCCGTTTCCAGGACGGCCCGCAAGCAGGTGGCAATCGCAGTTGTGGGCCTATCGATTCATCGCACGGCGACGTGCCGGTCACTGCACGCTGGAGTCCGCGTTGGACAGTCCCAAATACACTGTTCGATGGTCATTGGGTAATGCGGCCATGAGGCAGATCGGGACTCTCCTGATCGTTCTGGTGGCCCAGGCTTGGGGCGGGGCGAAGCCGTTGCCGCGCAACGAGCCGACACTACCGCCGTGCGCGCAGCATTGGCCCAGACGTCGCCGAAACGGAGGCATGAGTCCGCTGCGTGGTCGCTCGAACCTCAACGCCCCATGATGGCGGCAGGGAAGGGGCGCAGAGCAGGCGAAGTCCATGTGGGCGCCGGGCCTTCAAGAGCAAGGCTGGGTGCCTGGCGTGTTCAATGTCCGGACACGCCCAAGGTTGTTTACGATCACTTCCCCCTGGATCCTGTCGTTGCTGCATACGCGGAACCGGATGTTGGTGCCGCTGCTCCTGCCATCCCTCTGGAAGCGCACCCGCAATCGTCCGCTCGATGATGTCACGCTGATGCTCGGGTGCGTTGGTTCCTGCGCTCCGAGGATGGCATTCCCGTTACGTGGCTGCTGTTCGTGGCCCGGATCGGCATAGGTGATCCAGCCGTTGCTCCAGTCCACGGTTTCACCGCAAGCACTCCCGCCTGACGCGGGGCATACCGACACCGACGTGTTGCGTGTGATTGCGGTATTGCGGGCATGTGCAAGAGACGTTGCCAGCATGTGCACGGCGGCGTGGCATCGCTGTCGCTCGATGGTCGACCTGAAGGCCGGAACGCCGATGCAGGCCATGATGCAGATGACGGCCAATGCGGACAGCAATTCCACGAGCGAAATGCCATTGATGTTCCAGCCGCGCATGTCCCGGTTTCCCCTTGGGCAGGTATGCGGACTGTGCCGTTTGAGGGCGAGCCCGATAACGGCCTCAAGGCTTGGCGCCGCGTAGGAAAACCCTGTGCGAAGCTGTCGGCATGCCCGCGGCTATACTGGCCAGTCGCACAAGCGGGCAGAACAATGAGTGACCGATTCCAGCTCGTCTCCCCGTACCAGCCCTCCGGCGATCAGCCGCAGGCGATCGAGAAGCTCGTGCAGGGCTTCGAGGCGGGCATCGCCAAGCAGGTGATGCTGGGCGTCACCGGCTCGGGCAAGACCTACACGATTGCCAACATCGTCCAGCAGATCCAGGTGCCCACGCTGGTGATGGCGCCGAACAAGACGCTGGCCGCGCAGCTGTATGGCGAGTTCAAGCGATTCTTTCCGCACAACGCGGTGGAGTATTTCGTCAGCTATTACGATTACTACCAGCCCGAGGCCTACGTGCCGGCTTCGGACACCTTCATCGAGAAGGACAGCTCGATCAACGAACACATCGAGCAGATGCGTCTGGCGGCCACCAAGACCCTGTTGTCGCGGCGCGATGCCTTGGTGGTGGCGACTGTGTCGGCTATCTACGGCCTTGGCGCACCGGAGGATTACCTGTCGCTGCGGCTGATTCTGTCGGTGGGCGAGCACGTCGACCAGCGCAAGCTGATCCGCCACCTGACCGACCTGCAATACACCCGCAACGAATACGAGCTGCATCGCGGTACTTTCCGTGTGCATGGCGAGGTGATCGACGTGTTCCCGGCGGAGTCGGAAACCGAGGCGTTGCGCATCGAGTTGTTCGACGGCGACGTGGAGCAGCTGAGCCTGTTCGACCCGCTCACCGGCGAGACCCTGCGCAAGCTGCAGCGCTACACCGTGTACCCCAAGACGCATTACGCCACCACGCGCGAGCGCGTGCTGGCGGCCATCGAGACGATCAAGGTCGAGTTGAAGGAGCGGCTGGAGCAGCTGTATTCGCAGAACAAGCTGCTGGAAGCGCAGCGGCTGGCGCAGCGCACCCAGTTCGACCTCGAAATGATGGCCGAGGTGGGCTATTGCTCGGGCATCGAGAACTATTCGCGGCACCTCACCGGCAAGGCGCCGGGTGAGCCGCCGCCGACCCTGTTCGACTACCTGCCGGCCGATGCGCTGCTGGTGTGCGACGAGTCGCACGTGACCATTCCGCAGATCGGCGCGATGTACAAGGGCGACCGCTCGCGCAAGGAGACGCTGGTGGAGTTCGGTTTCCGCCTGCCGTCGGCGCTGGACAACCGGCCGCTGAAGTTCGAGGAGTGGGAAGCGCGTTCGCCGCGCAGCATCTACGTGTCGGCCACGCCCGGCCCCTACGAGTTGCGCGAGGCGGGCGAGGAGATCGTCGAACTGGTGGTGCGGCCGACCGGCTTAATCGACCCGGAGGTCGAGATCCGTCCGGTGGCCACGCAGGTGGACGACCTGATGTCCGAGGCCAACGCACGCATCGCGATGGGCGACCGCGTGCTGGTCACCACGCTGACCAAGAAGATGGCCGAGAACCTCACCGAATACCTCGGCGAGCACGGCATCAAGGTGCGCTACCTGCACTCGGACGTGGACACGGTGGAGCGGGTGGAAATCCTGCGCGACCTGCGGCTGGGCAAGTTCGACGTGCTGGTGGGCATCAACCTGCTGCGCGAGGGGTTGGACATGCCCGAGGTGTCGCTGGTGGCGATCCTCGATGCGGACAAGGAGGGCTTCCTGCGTTCGAGCGGCTCGCTGATCCAGACCATCGGCCGCGCGGCGCGCAACGTGCGCGGCAAGGCCATCCTGTACGCGGACAGCATCACCCGCTCGATGCGCGTGGCGATCGATGAAACCGACCGCCGCCGCGAGCGGCAGGTGGCCTACAACGCCGAGCACGGCATCGTGCCGCAATCGGTGGCCAAGCCGATCACCGACATCCTCGAAGGCGCGCATGCGGAATCGGGCGGCGGCAAGTCCGGACGCGGCAGGGAGCGCAAGGTGGCAGAGACGGCGGGCGATTACGTGTCCGGTCTCGCTCCGGCCGAGCTTGCGACCCGGCTTGCCGCGCTGGAGCAGCAGATGTACCAGCACGCCCGCGACCTGGAATTCGAGGAAGCTGCGCGGCTGCGCGACCAGATCCACCGCCTGCGCGAAGCCGGGCTGGCCGGATGATGGGCTGGCCGACAGGTGGCTTGTGCCGCGACGGCAAACCGGGCTAGAATGCGCACCCCTGTACGGGGCAGACACCGGGCGGTTAGCTCAGCGGTAGAGCACTACCTTGACATGGTAGGGGTCACAGGTTCGAACCCTGTACCGCCCACCACGCTTGCATGGCGTGGCAGTTTGAAGGCCAACCCAAACGAGGTGGCCCGCGGAAACGCCGGCCGAGCGTGCGACATGAGCACTACCATCGCCTGAATCCGAACTGCCCCGAGGCTGCCACGTCGATTCCGCGATGCACAGAGCGCCCTTGAGGCGCTTTTTTGTTGCCCGCATTTCCCGTCTGTTCCCGCCCATCCATGCGGCCGAGGCCCGGCCGCCGAGGTTCCCTGATGATCGCCATCACGCTTCCCGACGGCAGCCGCCGCGAATTCGAATCCCCCGTCACCGTCATGCAGGTTGCCCAGTCGATCGGTGCCCGGTTGGCCAAGGCCACCGTCGCCGGCGAAGTGGACGGCAAGCTGGTCGATGCCTGCGACCCGATCGACCACGATGCCGCGCTGCGCATCATCACGCCGAAGGATCAGGAAGGCGTGGACATCATCCGCCATTCCTGCGCGCACCTGCTGGGCCATGCGGTCAAGCAGCTGTACCCGGACGTGAAGATGGTGATCGGCCCGGTGATCGCCGACGGTTTCTATTACGACATCTATTCCGAACGCCCGTTCACGCCGGAGGACATGGCCGCCATCGAGCAGCGCATGCGCGAGCTGATCGACCAGGACTACGACGTGATCAAGAAGGTCACGCCGCGTGCCGAAGTCGTGGAGGTGTTCGAGCAGCGCCACGAGGACTACAAGCTGCGCCTGATCGAGGACATGGGCCCCGAGGTCACGCAGATGGGCCTGTACTACCACCAGGAATACGTGGACATGTGTCGTGGCCCGCACGTGCCGAACACGCGCTTCCTGAAGGCGTTCAAGCTGATGCGCATTTCCGGCGCCTACTGGCGCGGCGATGCCGCCAACGAGCAGCTGCAGCGCATCTACGGCACCGCGTGGGCGGACAAGAAGCAGCTGGAAGCCTACGTGCAGCGCATCGAGGAAGCCGAGAAGCGCGACCATCGCCGCATCGGCAAGCAGCAGGATCTTTTCCACCTGCAGGAAGAAGGCCCGGGCCTGGTGTTCTGGCATCCCAAGGGCTGGGCGATCTGGCAGGTGGTCGAGCAGTACATGCGCCGCGTGTACCGCGATTCTGGCTATCAGGAAGTGCGCTGCCCGCAGATCCTCGACGTGTCGCTGTGGAAGAAGTCTGGTCACTGGGACAACTACCAGCAGAACATGTTCTTCACCGAGTCGGAGAACCGCACCTACGCGGTCAAGCCGATGAACTGCCCCGGCCACGTGCAGGTGTTCAACTCCGGCCTGCACAGCTACCGCGACCTGCCGATCCGCTACGGCGAATTCGGCGCCTGCCATCGCAACGAGCCGTCCGGCGCGCTGCACGGCATCCTGCGCGTGCGCGGCTTCACCCAGGACGACGGCCACATCTTCTGCACCGAGGACCAGATCGAGTCCGAAGTCACCGCCTTCCACCAGCAGGCGCTGAAGGTGTATGCCGATTTCGGCTTCGAGGACATCCAGATCAAGATCGCGTTGCGCCCGGAATCGCGCCTCGGCGACGATGCCACGTGGGACAAGGCCGAAGGCGCGTTGCGCTCGGCGCTGAGCCACAACGGCGTGAGCTGGCAGGAGTTGCCGGGCGAGGGGGCCTTCTACGGGCCGAAGATCGAGTACCACCTGAAGGACGCCATCGGCCGCACGTGGCAGCTGGGCACCGTGCAGGTGGATTTCCAGATGCCGCAGCGTCTCGGTGCCGAGTACGTCGACGAGAACAGCCAGCGCCGCCACCCGGTGATGCTGCACCGGGCCATCGTCGGTTCGATGGAGCGCTTCATCGGCATCCTGATCGAACACCATGCCGGTGCCTTCCCGGTCTGGCTGGCGCCGCAGCAGGCAATGGTGATGAACATCACCGATGCGCAGGCCGATTACGTCGAGGAAATCCGGAAAACCCTTGTGAATCAAGGCTTCCGGGTAGGGGCCGATTTGCGGAACGAGAAGATCGGCTATAAAATCCGCGAACACACGCTGCAGCGGGTGCCGTATCTGCTGGTCGTCGGCGACCGGGAGAAGGAAAACGGCGCCGTCGCCGTGCGCACGCGCTCGGGGGAGGATCTGGGGACGATGTCGGTTTCCGCCTTCGCCGACCGCCTGCGCGGCGAGTCGCATTCGGCGTGACGGTTCCGGCCGCTGCGGATGATCCGTGGCGGCCGGCTCGATTCCCTTGGGAGATTGCGACATCAGTACCCCTGACAACAAGCAGAACCGCAAGAATCACGAAATCCGCGTGCCGCGTGTGCGCGTGATTGGCAGTGACGGCGAAATGATCGGCGTGCTTTCGCGCGACGAAGCGCTGTCCCGCGCGGAGGATGAAGGCCTGGATCTGGTCGAGATCCAGCCCAATGCGGATCCGCCGGTCTGCAAGATCATGGACTTCGGCAAGTTCAAGTTCGATCTGCAGAAGAAGGCCAACGAGGCCAAGAAGAAGAGCCGGCAACAGGAGATCAAGGAACTCAAGTTCCGTCCGGTGACCGACGAAGGCGACTACCAGATCAAGCTGCGCAACATGCGTCGCTTCATCGAGGAAGGCGACAAGGTCAAGGTCAACATCCGTTTCCGTGGCCGCGAGATGAGCCATCAGGATCTGGGCCGGCAGATGGCGGCGCGGATCGAGGCGGATCTGGGCGAGGACATCGTCATCGAGTCGCGTCCGCGCCTGGAAGGGCGGCAGATGGTGATGATGATCGCGCCGAAGAAGAAGTGATCGTCGCGCCCGGCTGGCCCGGGCGTCGATGCCGGAACCCGCCATTTGCGGGTGTCGCGCCGGGCTGGCATACTATGCGGCCCGGTTTTCCGGGTGGCCGCGTCTGCGGCATCAGGAGGAACTGGCCCGGTCAGGCGCGCAAGCGTCCGGCAGGGCCGCAAGCCGGTTCGGGCAAGGATGGAAAGCGTGGCGCGAGCCACCGCCCCGACCAGTCGATACCACCATCAAGGACATAGCAATGCCCAAGATCAAGACCAACCGGGCGGCGGCGAAGCGTTTCTTCAAGACCGCCTCCGGCAAGTACAAGGCAGGCCACGCGAACCGTAGCCACATCCTCACCAAGAAGGCGACCAAGCGGAAGCGCAACCTGCGGCAGACGAATCACGTCCGTGCCGAGGACGCAGGCCGTCTGGACCGCATGCTGCCGTATCTCTGAGGAGGAATTAAGTCATGGCACGAGTCAAGCGTGGCGTCCAGGCGCGCCGCCGTCACAAGAAGATCCTGACCCTGGCGAAGGGCTACTACAACGCCCGCCGCAAGGTGTTCCGCGTCGCCAAGCAGGCGGTCATCAAGGCCCAGCAGTACGCCTACATCGGCCGCAAGCAGAAGAAGCGCAATTTCCGTTCGCTGTGGATCACCCGCATCAATGCGGCGGCCCGCATCAACGGCATGAGCTACAGCCGCTTCATGAACGGCCTGCTGAAGGCCGGCATCACCCTCGACCGCAAGGTGCTGGCGGACATCGCCGTGCACGACGCCGCCGGCTTTGCCGCGCTGGCTGAAAAGGCGAAGGGCGCTCTGGCGGCATAAGTGCGAATCCCGACGCCGCCCGCGCATCGCACCCGGCGGCCGAAGGACACATCGCAGACATGCATGGGGAAGGGCGCGAGTCCTTCCCCATTGCTTTTTTGGGCGGTCGCCAAGGGCGGCCGCGATGCCGGGAGGCCCGTGATCCCGGCGATGGCCACGACGAGGACGTCCGCAATCCCATGAGTGACATCGAATCCCTGACCCGGCAGGCGCTGGACGACATCGCCGCCGCCGCTTCCCCCGACGCGCTGGAAGCCCTGCGCATCGGTCTGCTCGGCAAGAGCGGTGCGATCACCGCCCGCCTCAAGGCCCTTGGCACGTTGCCCGCCGAGCAGCGCAAGGCGGCCGGCGAGGCCATCAACGTGGCCCGCGATGCCGTGTCCACCGCCTTGAACGAGCGCAAGACCACGCTCGATGCGGCGGCGCTGGACGTGCGCCTGGCCGGCGAAACGGTGGATGTCACGCTGCCCGGCCGCAACGGCGCACGCGGCGGCCTGCACCCGGTGTCGCGCACGCTCGAGCGCATCGTGCAGATCTTCGGCCGCTTGGGCTACGAGCTGTCCGAAGGCCCGGAGATCGAGGACGACTGGCACAACTTCGAGGCGCTGAACTTCCCGCCGCACCATCCGGCGCGCGCCATGCACGACACCTTCTATTTCGGCGACGGCCGCCTGTTGCGTACCCATACCTCGGGCGTGCAGGTGCGCTACATGGGCGAACACAAGCCGCCGCTGCGGATGATCGCGGCCGGCAAGGTGTATCGCAGCGACAGCGACCAGACCCACTCGCCGATGTTCCATCAGGTCGAAGGCCTGCTGGTGGACGAGCACTCCACCTTCGCCGATCTGAAGGGCACGTTGAGCGAATTCGTGCGCGCCTTCTTCGAGCAGGATTTCGAGATGCGCTTTCGCCCCAGCTACTTCCCCTTCGTGGAGCCGGGCGCGGAAGTGGACATCGCCTGGCAGCAGCCGGACGGTTCGATGCGCTGGCTTGAGGTGCTCGGCTGCGGCATGGTCCATCCGAACGTGCTCAAGGCCGTGGGCATCGACAGCGAGCGCTACACCGGCTTCGCCT
>DMID01000006.1:0-2275 GCA_003449195.1 Lysobacteraceae bacterium
TGCCGCGCCCGAAGCAATCCGCACCGCCGGCGACTTGCCGGTGCTGGCCGCCGGGCTGGCCGAAAGCCTGCGCCGCGGCGAACTGGACGACGTGCAACTGGCGGCCGTGCGCGACGCGTTGCGCGGTACTGGCCAAGCGCAACTGCAAGCGCTGGAACGCGCCGTGGACGGCTTCGACTTCGACACCGCCATCATGTTGCTGGACGAACTGTCGCGCACCACCGACGCACCGACCGACGAGACTCCGCAGTGACCGCTCCCGACCACCGCCCGAAGCTGCTGATCGTCGACGACGAACCGGCCAACCTGCAGATGCTGCGCCATGTGCTGCAGGACGATTACCGGCTGTTCTTCGCCCGCGACGGCATGCGCGCGATCGAGCTGGCCGCAACCGAATCCCCCGGCCTGATCCTGCTGGACGTGATGATGCCGGGCCTGTCCGGCTACGACACCTGCATGCGCATGAAGCAGGACCCGGCCATCGCGGCGATCCCGGTGATCTTCGTCACCGCCCTGTCCGACACCGTGGACGAAACCCGCGGTTTCGACGCCGGCGCGGTGGACTACATCACCAAGCCGGCCAACCCGGCGGTGGTGCGCGCGCGCGTGCGCACCCACCTCTCGCTGGTGCGTATGGACGAGCTGCGCAACACCCGCCTGGAAATCGTGCAGCGCCTGGGCCTTGCAGCCGAATACAAGGACAACGAAACCGGCCGGCACGTGATCCGCATGAGCCACTTCTCGCACCGGCTCGCGCTTGCGCTGGGGCAGTCGCCGCAGGAGGCAGAAGACCTGCTGCATGCAGCGCCGATGCACGACGTCGGCAAGATCGGCATCCCCGACGCCATTCTGCGCAAGCCCGGCAAGCTCGATGCAGACGAATGGAAGGTCATGCAGCAACACCCCGTCATCGGGGCCGACATCATCGGCGAGCATGCCGGCGGCTTGTTGCGCCTGGCGCACCGCATTGCCCTGTGCCACCACGAAAAATGGGACGGCAGCGGCTATCCGGCCGGGCTGGCCGGCGAGGACATTCCGCTGGAAGCGCGCATCGTCGCGCTGGCCGACGTGTTCGACGCGTTGACCAGCGTGCGCCCGTACAAACCGGCATGGCCGGTCGAGCAGGCCATGGCCTTGATCCACGAACAATCGGGCAAACATTTCGACCCGGCTCTGGTGCCGGTATTCGAATCGATCCTGCCCGAGCTGCTGGAAATCCGCGACCGCTGGGCCGAAACCGCCTGAACCGCCGCTCCCGCACTCCCCGGCCGGCGCCTCGACAACTGGCCCGGCCGGCAAAGCCGCGCTCAGGCGAAGGCGTCGAACAAGGTCCCCAGCAGGCCATTGCCCGCCTTCATCACCTTGGCATTGGCTTCGTAGGTCAGACGGTCGGACAACGCCTGCGCCATGTCGTCGGCCAGACCGTCACCCCGCGTCGATGTCGGCACCACGTAACCGTAGACGCCGCCGTCGGGCTGCGCCTGCCGTTGCAAGGCACTGCGCCCGAACCCGTCCGTGCCCAGATTGGCGACGTTGTTGGCCACCACCTGCAGGCTGCGGGCCGCGGTCTGCAGGCCGGAGGCAGCGATCGAAAACAGGGCGTTCATCGGGAATTTTCACCTCGTCGCACGCCATGCCGTTGCATGGCAACACGATAGCGGCCAGGTGCGGGAGAACTTGAACCCGCAGCCACCCGGCGGCGGCGAGCATCTGCGGCCGGCCACGGCTGGCTGAACCGGGCGCCGGCCCCGGCGATGCTAGCATTGCGCACCGATTCGACCTGCAAGTACCTCATGCTCGGTTTTTTCCGCAAGAAGAAGCCCGACCCGGCCAAGCCGGAGGCTCCCTCGAACCCGCCGCCGCACGACGCGCACGCGCAAACCCCCGACACTGCGGCGGCAGCGCCCGAGGCACCGCCGGCGGTGGTCGAAGCCATTGCTGCAACGGCACCCGCAGCCGTTGCGCAAGCGCCGCATGTGTCCGGTTCGGCGGAACCGGAGATTGCCGCCGAACCGGAGCCCGCCCCCGCAGGCAAGCCCGGCTGGCGTGAACGCCTGCGCAACAGCGCCTTCGCGCGCAGCTTCGGCGGGCTGTTCTCCGGCAACCCGCGGCTGGACGAGGACCTGCTCGATGAAATCGAGACCGCGCTAATCACCGCCGACGTCGGCGTCACCGCCACCGGCGCGCTGGTGGATGGCCTGCGCAAGCGCATGAAGGCGCGCGAATTCGCCGACGCCAACGCACTGCTGGCCGCGCTGCGCACCGAGCTGATCGG
>DMID01000006.1:2417-3634 GCA_003449195.1 Lysobacteraceae bacterium
AGCCTGATGCTGGCCGCCGGCGACACCTTCCGTGCCGCCGCCGTGGCCCAGTTGCAAGCCTGGGGCGAGCGCAACGGTGTGCCGGTAGTGGCGCAGGGCCAGGACTCGGACGCCGCCGCCGTCGCCTTCGATGCGCTGCAGTCGGCCAAGGCACGCGGCACCGAGGTGCTGATCGCCGACACCGCCGGCCGCCTGCACACCCAGTCCGGCCTGATGAACGAGTTGGGCAAGATCCGCCGCGTGCTCGGCAAGCTCGACGCCGCCGCGCCGCACGAGGTGCTGATGGTGATCGACGGCACCACCGGCCAGAACGCGATCTCGCAGCTGCGCCAGTTCCATGCCGTGGCCGGCGTGACCGGGCTGGTGGTGACCAAGCTGGACGGCACCGCCAAGGGCGGCGTGGTGTTCGCGCTGGCGCGCGAATTCGGCATCCCGATCCGCTTCGCCGGCATCGGCGAGCGCCCGGAAGACCTGCGCGTGTTNNCCTTCGTCGATGCGCTGCTGCCCGAGGCGCTGGGCGCCTAGCCCATGCCTCAAGCCATCCTCCAGATCGACGATCGCTCCGTCATCGATCGTGATGCGTTCCGCACGATCTTTCCCCCTGCATTCGGTTTCCTCGATTTCCACGGCCGGAACTCGAATGCATGGGTCGACTGCATGCCCGGCCCCGACGCCCCCGGAGCGCGGGTATGGCCCAGCTTCATGTCGGGCATGGGCAAGTTCCGTCGTGGGCCATCGACCATGCCGATGCCATGAAACCGCGTTGCCCCGGCATCCTTGCGGCCCCGCGTGCATGCGCTGCTTTCGTGAACCGGCAACCCATCGATCCGGGCAGGGGCGCGGCACTGGCCGTGGGGCTTGATGGCTGACGTCAGCGAAGACACCTTTGCCAGCCGCCTGCTCGACTGGTTCGAACGCCACGGCCGCCACGACCTGCCGTGGCAGCACCCGCGCACGCCGTACCGGGTGTGGCTGAGCGAAATCATGCTGCAGCAGACCCAGGTGCGCACGGTCATCCCGTACTTCGAGCGCTTCGTGGCCGCATTCCCGGACGTGGCCGCGCTGGCCGCCGCCTCCACCGATGCGCTGATGGCGCACTGGGCAGGGCTGGGCTACTACGCCCGCGCGCGCAACCTGCAGGCCGCCGCGCGCCAGTGCGTGGCGCAGCACGGCGGCGAGCTCCCGCGCGGCCTCGATGCCTTGATCGCCCTGCCCGG
>DMID01000146.1:0-2044 GCA_003449195.1 Lysobacteraceae bacterium
ACGATCCGCCACGGCGACAGGGCCAGCAGGCGTCCACCCTGCCGCGCCGCGGCCCGGCGCAAGGCGGCGTGGTCGCCTTGCGGGCGCAGCGAGACGAGCGTCCATGCGGGTAGGTCATGTGCCGGCATGGCGGGCATTATGGACATCCGCCCCGCCCCCGAACATGTCGATGCCTTCCGCTGCCGCCGCATTGCAGTATCTCCAGTCCGAGTTCGACGCGATGCCGCCGGTGGCCGCGCAGCAGGTGCGGGTGGCCGGTTACGCCGATGGCCGGATGCGCCTGTCCGCGCCGCTGGAAGCCAACGTCAACGACAAGCACTGCGCGTTCGGCGGCAGCCTGGTGACCCTGCTGACGCTGGCCGGCTGGAGCCTGGTGACCCATCGCCTGCACGAACACGGGCTGGTTGCCGACGTGTTCGTCGCCGACAGCCGCATCCGCTATCTGGCTCCGCTGTACGCGGACCTGCAGGCCGAGGCGGTGCTGGCCGAAGGCGAATCGTGGGAGGTCTTCGAAACGACGTTCCGCCAGCGCGGCAAGGCGCGGATCGAGGTGCTGGCGCGGATTGCGCTGCCCGACGGCGGTGTGGCCACCGAGCTGGCCGGGCGTTTCGTCGCCAAGGCCAGAGGGTAGGATGGCGGGCATGTTCCGCCGCGACAGGCCGTTCCCGATGCGCCGATGGCTCCGCTGGTCCGCCCTGCTCCTGCTGCTGCCGTGTGCCTTGGCCAGTGCCGGGTTCGGCAGCAAATCACGCCAGCTCGACGAGATGATGGCCGCCTACACGGCCGCGCTGCGCTGGGGCAGTTTCGAGGACGGCTGGCAGTTCATCGAACCGGAGGTGCGCAAGGCGCATCCGCTGACCGAATTCGACATGAGCCGCTACGCCCAGTTGCAGGTGACCGGCTACCGCGATACCGGCACCAGCAACATGAAGGACGGCAGCGTGGTGCGCGACATCGAGATCAGCATCACCAACCGCAACACCCAGAGCGAGCGCAGCGTCCGCTACCGGGAAATCTGGCGCTGGGACGACAAGGCCGGGCGCTGGTGGCAGACCACCGGCCTGCCGGATTTCTGGGACGGCCAGTAACCGGCCCCGGGCCGGCGCCTGTGCGACAATCGCCGGCCATTCCGCAGCGATCCAGCCGAATACCGTGACCTTCGCAGACCTGCTGGCCTTTGCCGGCCGCAACCCGATCCTTTCGCTGGCGCTGGCCGGCCTGACCGTCGCCATCGTCGCCAACGAGGTCGCCACGCTGCTGCGCGGCTACAAGGCGCTCAAACCGGCCGAACTGACCGCGCTGATGAACACCATCGAGGACGCCGTGGTGGTGGACATCTCTCCGTCCGCCGATTTCGAGAAGGGCCACATCGCCGGCAGCCGCAACGTGCAGGCCAGCCAGTTCGGCCCGGAACACAAGCTGGTGGCCGCGGCCAGGCAGAAGCCGGTCGTGGTGGTCTGCCGCAGCGGCATGACCGCGCAGGGCGCTGCCAAGAAGCTCAAGAAGGCCGGGTTCGAGCAGGTCTACGTGCTCGACGGCGGCGTGGCCGCCTGGCGCCAGGCCGAACTGCCGCTGGTCAAGGGCCGCGCCTGAGCCCGTTCATTGCGCGCGGCCGGCGGGCTGCCGGCCGTTTGCGCGTCGTTCACGCGTGCCATAATCCGGCCCTCGTTCAACCCACACCGCATTTGTCTGGAGCAGGAAATGTCTGACGAAACCACCAACGGCGCCGCCGCCCCGACCACCCCGGCCGCCGCGGGTCCCGCTTTCACCGTCGAGAAGATCTACGTCAAGGACGTTTCCTTCGAGGCTCCCAATTCGCCGGCGATCTTCAACGAAGCCACCCAGCCGGAGCTGCAGCTCAACCTGAGCCAGAAGGTCCAGCAGCTGGCCGAAAACGCGTTCGAGGTCGTGCTCGGCGTCAACCTGACCTGCAAGTCCGGCGACAAGACCGCCTACGCGGTGGAAGTGCAGCAGGCCGGCGTGTTCGGTCTGGTCGGCCTGGAGCCGCAGGCGATCGACGTGCTGCTCGGCACCCAGTGCCCGA
>DMID01000146.1:2172-2622 GCA_003449195.1 Lysobacteraceae bacterium
CGCCGAGACGCTGCGCCAGCGCGCCGCGCAGGCCAATGGCGAGGACGCCCTGGCCAACTCGGAACCGGCCGGCAACGCCTGATCCCGTGACAGGAACCGCTTCGACGAACGCGGCCGTGTCCCGGTTGGCCGTCCTCGGGGCGGGTTCCTGGGGCACCGCGCTGGCCTCGCTCACCGCCCGGCACGGTCACCCGACCGTGCTGTGGGGACGCGACGAGGCAGTGGCCGAGGCCATCGCCTCGCGCCACGAAAACCCCCGTTACCTGCCCGGCATCCCGTTGCCGGAGACGCTGCGGGCCACCACCGACCTCGACGCGGCCCTGGCCGGCATCGACTGGGTGCTGGTGGTGGTGCCCTCGCACGCCTTCACCGAAACCCTGCGCAGCATCGCCCCGCGCCTGCGCGGCGTGAAGGGCGTGGCGTGGGCGACCAAGGGCTTCGAGCCCGGCT
>DMID01000146.1:2717-2972 GCA_003449195.1 Lysobacteraceae bacterium
GCTTCGAGCCCGGCTCGGGCCGCTTCCTGCATGAAGTCGCGCAGGACGTGCTCGGCCCGGACATGCCGTTGGCCGTGGTCACCGGGCCGTCCTTCGCCAAGGAAGTGGCGCAGGGCCTGCCCACCGCCGTCACCGTGCATGGCGACGATGCCGCCTTCACCAAGGCCGTGGCCGACGTGCTGCACGGGCCGACTTTCCGCGCCTATACCGGCAACGACATGGTCGGTGCCGAACTGGGCGGGGCGATGAAGAACG
>DMID01000082.1:0-228 GCA_003449195.1 Lysobacteraceae bacterium
TGGGCGCCGCTGATCGACCGCTACCGCTTCCCGCTCACCGCCTGGCTGGGTCGGCGCCGCTCGTGGCTGCTGGCCTCGCAGGCCGGCGTGGGTTTCGGGCTGGCGGCGTTGGCCTTCGTGCGGCCGGAGCTGGGTGTCGGCCCGCTGGTGGCGTGGGTGCTGTTCACCTCCTTTGCCGGCGCCACCCAGGATTCGGTGGTGGATGCCTACCGCATCGAGGTGGCGCCG
>DMID01000082.1:323-2133 GCA_003449195.1 Lysobacteraceae bacterium
CTGCCTGATCATCGGCGGCGCGGGCGCGCTGTACGTGGCCGATTTCGTCAGCTGGAAGGTGGCCTACCTGATGCTGGCCGTGCTGATGCTGCTGCCGCTGCTGGCCACGCTGGCCGGGCGCGAACCGGCCAGCGCTCAGCAGGCCCAGGCCCGCACCCTCGATGTGGCCGGCGCGTTCTGGCGGCCGTTCTCCAGCTTCTTCGCCGACAACGGCTGGGCGCTGGGGCTGGCGCTGCTGCTGTTCGTCGGCCTGTTCAAGTTTCCCGACCAGGTGATCGGGGTGATGGCCGGGCCGTTCTTCCTCGATTCGGGTTACACCAAGGCCGACATCGCCACCGTGTCCAAGCTGTTCGGCGTGTGGGTCGGCATCCTCGGGGCGTTTGCCGGCGGCGTGTGCCTGGCCGCGTTCGGCTTCCGCCGGATGCTGCTGGTGGCTGCGCTGGCGGTGGCGCTGTCCAATCTGGCCTACCTGCTGATGGCGCAGAGCCCGGGGCAGGAATGGGCGTTCTTTGCCGCCATCGGTGCGGACAACCTGTCGCAGGGCTTTGCCGGCACGGTGCTGGTGGCGTTCATGTCCTCGCTGACCAACCGCAATTTCACCGCCACCCAGTACGCACTGCTGGTGTCGCTGGCCAACCTGCCGGGCAAGTTCGTCGGCGGCGTGTCCGGCTACATCGTCGAGGCCACGTCGTACTCGACGTTCTTCATCCTCAGCGCGCTGACCGTGGTGCCAACCTTGCTGTTGCTGGCCTGGCTGTGGCAGCGGATCGGCTCCGGCCATCCGGCGGACGGACGGGCGTGACCGTCGTGCGCGATCTCGGGTAGCGTGCGCGCATGGCCGACCTCATCCTGCCCGACCTTGGCCCCATGCTGATCGAGCGCATCGACCGGGTGGCGCAGGTGCGTGGCTGGACCCGGCAGGCCGTGCTGCTGGACCTGATCGAGCACGGGCTGTTCCAGCGCGAGGAAGAAATCCGCGGCGGCGGGTTCGATTCGCCGGAAGTGGATGCCCTGTCCGATGCGATCAAGGCCTTGCAGGCAATCTCGCCAGGGCGCGATCTGTAACCGGGATCAGGGGGTGTGGGTCATGCCGGATGAATCACGCCGAGCACGCGCGGCCCGCGCGCACCGGTGACGGCGGGCAGGTTGCCCGGGCGCCCGGCCAGCGTTTCGCGCGCCAGCCAGGCGAAGGCCATGGCTTCGACGTAATCCGGGTCCAACCCGTGGACGGCAGTGGATTCGATCCGCATGCCGGGCAGCAGCGCGGCGATGCGCGCCATCAGCAAGGGATTGCGCACGCCGCCGCCGCAGGCCAGCACGCGCGTGGTGGACGCCTGCGTGGCCTTCAATGCGTCGGCGACCGTGAGGGCGGTGAGTTCGAGCAGCGTGGCCTGCACGTCTTCGACGCGCTCGTGGCCATGCAGATGCGCATCCACCCAGTCGAGGTGGAACTGCTCGCGGCCGGTGCTTTTGGGCGGCGGCAAGGCAAACCATGGGTCGTCCAGCAGGCGCGCGAGCAGGCCCGCATCCACTTGGCCCGTGGCGGCAAGGCGGCCATCGGCATCGAACGTCGCACCGGTATGGCGCAGGCACCAGGCATCCATCAGTGCATTGGCCGGGCCCGTATCGAAGCCGCGCACGTCGCCGGCGCGCGGCAACAGCGTGTAGTTGCCGATGCCGCCGAGATTGAGCACGGCGCGGTCCTCGTCCGGGGCGTGCAGCAGTGCGGCATGGAAGGCCGGCACCAGCGGCGCGCCCTGCCCGCCAAGCGCCACATCGCGCCGCCGGAAATCGCCGACCACGGTCACGC
>DMID01000082.1:2184-5576 GCA_003449195.1 Lysobacteraceae bacterium
CACGCTGCCGTCGCCGAGCTGCAGGGTGAACGGATGCCGTGCCTGCGGGCGGTGGCGCACGGTCTGCCCGTGCGAGCCGATCGCGCGGATGCGGCCTGCCGGCATGCCGGCTTCCGCTGCGAGTGCAAGGGCGGCAGCGGCAAAGGCTTCGGCCGCCGCGACATCGAGCATGCCCCATTCGTCCAGCGAAGCGATCTCGCCGCCTTGTCCCAGTGCGACGAATCGCTCGCGCAGCGCGGGTTGCCACGGGAACGTGCGGCCGATCAGCATTTCGCAGCGCGGCGCAAAGCGCACCAGTGCCGCATCGATGCCGTCGGCGCTGGTGCCGGAAATCAGGCCGATGTAGAGGGCGTCATCCGCGTCGGGCATGGAAGTGGTCACGGCAGTCATGAAGATGTCGGTGCCATCATGAACGAAGACGCCTGCACGGGGCAGGCGTCTTGGGGTTTCTCGCGGTGGAAGTGTTTCAGCCTTTCTTGCCGCTGCCCGATTTGGCTGGTTCGGCTTCGGCGTACATCACCTTTTCCACGCTTTCCATCTTGGCCAGCGCGGGGGCGGTCTGTGCGCGGAAAGCCGCCAGCTGCGCGCCGTGCAGCGGTTCGGGCGGCGGCATCGTCACCGTGGTGGGGTTGCGCTGCTGTCCGTTGACGCGGAATTCGTAATGCAGGTGCGGGCCGGTGGCCAGGCCGGTCATGCCGACGTAACCGATGACGGTGCCCTGCGGGATGCGTTCGCCGGCGCGGATCTTGCCGAAGCGCGACATGTGCCCGTACAGCGTGCTGTAGCCGCGGCCGTGATCGAGCACCACCACGTTGCCGTAGCCGTTCTGCGTGCCGACGAACTGCACCCGCGCATCGCCGGCGGCCATGATCGGCGTGCCGCTGGAAGCGGCATAATCCACGCCCTTGTGCATGCGCATGGTGCCGAGGATCGGATGCCGGCGGGCACCGAAGGTCGAGCTGAGCCGTGCATAGGGGATCGGCATGCGGATGAAGCTCTTCTTCAGCGGCCGGCCGGTGATGTCGAAGTACTCGGCCTTGCCGTCGCGCTCGAAGCGGAACGCGGTATAGGTCTTGCCGCCGGTGGTGAAGGTGGCGGCCTTGATCAGGCCGCTGCCCAGGCGCTCGCCTTCGCGCAGGGTTTCATCCATCACCACACTGAAGCGGTCGCCCGGCTGGATGTCCTTGTCGAAGTCGATGTCGTATTTGAAGATGTCGTCGGCCATCTGGTTGATGGCGGTGGGCGACAGGCCCGCATTGGTGCCGGCGGCATACAGCGAGCTGTCGATCCTGCCGCTGGCCACCACCGTGCGGGTCGTGGTGGGGCGTTCGATCACCTTTTCGCGGATGTCGTCGCCGTGCAGGCTCAGTTCGACGCGATGCAGCGGGTCGCGTTCGAAACGGATCGCGCGCAGCGCGCCGCTGACCGGCAGGTCGAATGCGATCTCGGTGCCCGGGCGCAGCCGGGTGAGCGCTTCGCGCGTGTCGGGGTGCTGGAGCAGGCGGTACATCGTCGTGGCCGGGATGCTCAGCTCGTCGAACAGGGCGCCCAGTGTTTGTCCGGAGCGGATCCGGATCACTTGCCAGCTGTCGCCCAGCGAGCCGGATTTCCTGGTCGCCGATACCGGCGGGAGTGCCAGGGTCAATGTCTTGTGGTCCACCACCGGCGCGTCGAGCGCGTTGGAAAACCCCGGGACAATGGTGGCGGTCAGTGCGCCGATGGTCGCGAACAAGGTCGCATGGATCCAGTGGCGCCGCGTCCAGCGGCTGTTGAAGGCAGCAGGGAGGTGCTGCTTGAGCTTCCGATGCAGGCCGCTGGCGTGAAGAATGCTCAGGCGTTGCTGGAAACGCTGCTTGCGCGCGCTTCCGTTCTCGGTGTTCGGCATGGTGTCGCAGGTTCCAGGTCCGGGACGCGGACCCAATCCGCCCTACCATAGACAGTGGTCAACCTTGCGTCAAACCATTGAGCGGGTTGAGAATTCCCGCACTTTCGATTTAACCCGGGCTTAACCCGCGCCGCACGGCTGCGCTGGTCGCCCGCATGCACCGGAGTCGTTCCTTGTCCTCTGTAGAAGAATCCATGCAGCTGATCGGCCGCGGTGCCGACGAGCTGATCAAGCGCGAAGAACTCGAAGCCCGCCTGCGCGAAGGGCGGCCGCTGCGCATCAAGGCCGGTTTCGACCCGACCGCGCCGGACCTGCATCTGGGCCATACCGTGCTGCTCAACAAGATGCGGCAGTTCCAGGATCTCGGGCATCAGGTGATTTTCCTCATCGGTGACTTCACCGGCATGATCGGCGACCCCACCGGCAAGAGCGCCACGCGCAAGCCGCTCACCCGCGAGGACGTGCTGGCCAACGCCGAAACCTACGCCGAGCAGGTATTCAAGGTGCTCGACCGCGATCGCACGGAAGTGCGCTTCAATAACGAGTGGTTCGGCAAGATGTCCGCTGCCGACATGATCCGCCTGGCCGGCCAGCACACCGTGGCGCGCATGCTCGAGCGCGATGATTTCTCCAAGCGTTTCGCCAGCCAGCAGCCCATTGCCATCCACGAATTCCTGTATCCGCTGGTGCAGGGCTACGACTCGGTGGCGCTGGAGTGCGATGTCGAACTCGGCGGCACCGACCAGAAGTTCAACCTGCTGATGGGGCGCGGCCTGCAGGAGCACTTCGGCCAGAAGCCGCAAGTGGTATTGACCATGCCGCTGCTCGAAGGTCTGGATGGCGTGCACAAGATGTCCAAGTCGCTGGGCAACTACATCGGCATCAGCGAGCCGGCCATCGACATCGTCACCAAGGCGATGAAGATCGGCGACGAGCTGATGTGGCGCTGGATCGACCTGCTGTCCTTCGACATCGGTGTGGACGAAGCGGCAAGCCTGCGCGAGGCGGTTGCCCAAGGCGATCTCAATCCGCGCGAGGTCAAGTTGCGGCTCGCGCGTGAGCTGGCCACCCGCTTCCATGATGCCGCCGCTGCGGAAAAGGCCATAGCGGGGTGGCAGGCGGTTGTCACCGGCCAGGGCGACACCAGCCAGTTGCCGTTGCAGGAAGTGGCGGTGCCGGCAGAGGGCCTGCGCATCGCATCGCTGCTCACGGCTGCCGGGCTCACACCCAGCAATTCCGAGGCCAGCCGCAAGCTCAAGGAACGCGCCGTGCGCGTGCAGGGCGAAGTGGTGGATGACGCGCAACAGGTGTTCGTGCCGGGATTCGAGGGTGTACTGCAGGTCGGCAAGCGCAATTTCGCCCGCATCCTGCTGGTGCGGCAGGGGTGAGAGCGGGGCGGAACAAAAAACCTCTTCCCATTCCCGATTCAGGCGTGCATAATGCGCACCCCGCCAACACGGGGGCGCTTCGAAACGAAGTGGCAGCCGCCAGCAGCCTCCACTGAGGT
>DMID01000269.1:0-174 GCA_003449195.1 Lysobacteraceae bacterium
GGCCGGACACGGTGATCAGGTCCGCACCGGCCTTGACCACGCCGGCGGCAATCGTGCCCACGCCAGCATGGCTGACCAGCTTCACCGACACCAGCGCGGCCGGGTTGACCTGCTTGAGGTCGTAAATCAGCTGGGCGAGGTCTTCGATGGAATAGATGTCGTGGTGCGGCGGCG
>DMID01000269.1:453-2830 GCA_003449195.1 Lysobacteraceae bacterium
CGCCTTCGCCGGAGTTGGAACGCCCGCCGAGGCGGTTCATCGCGATGGCCAGCGCCTCGTGTGCTTCCGGCGACAGCGCGCCCAGCGAGATGGCGGCGGTGTCGAAGCGGCGCAGCAGGTCGCGCGCGTCGGCCACTTCGTCCAGCGGGGTGGGCACGGCGGCCGGCTTGAGCTTGAGCAGGTCGCGCAGCGCCGACGGCGGGCGATGGTTGACGATGTCGGCATACGCCTGCCAGTCGGCCTGTTCGCCGGTGCGGGTGGCCTTCTGCAACGACATCACCACGTCCGGGTTGAACATGTGGTACTCGCCGCCGTGCACATACTTGAGCAGGCCGCCGACTTCGGGCTTGCGCAACTCGTTCCACGCCGCGCGTTCCAGCTCGCGCGCCTCGGTGTCCAGCCGCGCGAAGCCCACGCCGCCGACGCGGCTGTGGGTGTCGCGGAAGCACAGCTTCACCACGTCCGCATCGATGCCGACGATCTCGAACAGCTGCGCGGCCCGGTAGCTGGCGATGGTGGCGATGCCCATCTTGGAGATGATCTTGCTCAGGCCCTTGTAGATGCCCTTGCGGTAGCTGCGGCCGATCTGGGTGACTTCGCCGCCCTTCTTGAGCTTGAGGATGCCGCGCCGGCCGAGGTCGAACAGGGTCTGGTAGGCCAGGTACGGATACACCGCGGTGGCGCCGACCCCGATCAGGCAGGCCATGTGGTGCGCATCGCGCGCGGTGCCGGTCTCGATGATGAGGTTGACGTCGCAGCGCAGGCCCTTGTCGGACAGGTGGTGGTGCACCGCGCCGGTGGCCAGCAGCGCATGCACCATCGGCCGCCCGCGCACGGGGTAGCGGTCGGTCAGCAGCAGCATCACCATGCCGTCGCGCGCGGCCTGCTCGGCCTCGCGGCAGATGCGCTCGATGCCGGCCTTCAAGCCTTCCTCGGGCGCATACGACAGGTCGATCTGCGCATGCAGGCGGTCGTAGGGCGCGCTGCGCACCAGCTGGCGCAGCTTGCGCTGGCTGAGCACCGGCGAGTTGAGGATGATGTGGTTCACCGTCTCCGGCGCGGCGTGGAAGATGTTGGTCTCCCGGCCGAGCTGAGTGGACAGCGACATCACGCAGTCCTCGCGCAGCGGGTCCAGCGGCGGGTTGGTCACCTGCGCGAAGGCCTGGCGGAAATAGTCGAACAGCGGCCGGGTGCGCTGGCTGAGCACCGCCATCGGGGTGTCGTCGCCCATCGAGCCGGTGGCTTCCTGCTCGGTTTCGGCCAGCGGCCGCAGCACGCTTTCCACTTCCTCGGTGCTGAGCTGGAACAGCTTGTGGTAGCTGCGCAGCGTGCCCTCGTCGAAGGGCTCCTCGGCCAGCGACGGGTCGATCAGCTCGGTTTCCAGATAGGTCACGCCCTGGTGCAGCCACTGCTTGTACGGGGCGCGGCCGCGGTTGATGCGGTCCACCGCCTCGCTGTCGAGCAGGTCGCCGCGCTTGAGGTCGATGGCCATCATCTCGCCAGGGCCGATCTTGCCCTTGCGCACCACGCGCTCGGCCGGCACTTCCCACACGCCGGCCTCGCTGGCGACGATGTAGTGGCGGTCGGAGGTGAGCATCCAGCGCGCCGGGCGCAGGCCGTTGCGGTCGAGCGTGCACACCGCATAGCGCGCGTCCATCGAGACGATGCCGGCCGGGCCGTCCCACGGCTCGGTGTTGAGGCCGTGGAACTCGTAGAACGCGGCCAGGTCGGCATCCTTGAATTCCAGCGACTGGGTGGCCGGCGGAACGAGGATGCGCAGCGCCTGGATCAGCTCCATGCCGCCGGCGACCAGCAGCTCCAGCATGTTGTCCAGGCTCTGCGAATCCGAGCCGTGCATCGAGATGATCGGGTCGAACTCGGCAATGTCGAACTTCGGCGTCTTCCACACCTTGCTGCGCGCCTGCGCCCAGCGCCGGTTGCCCTCGATGGTGTTGATCTCGCCGTTGTGCGCCAGCAGCCGGAACGGGTGCGCCAGCGGCCAGCGCGGCATCGTGTTGGTGGAAAAGCGCTGGTGGAACACCACCGCGCTGGCAGCCAGATCGCTGCGCTGCAGGTCCGGGAAGAAGGTGCCCAGCTTGTCCGGCAGCACCATGCCCTTGTAGCCGATGGCGTGCGGCGCCAGCGTGACCACGTAGAAATCGCCGGGCACGTCGCGCAGCGCCTGCTCGGCGCGGCGGCGGGCGAGGAACAGCGCCAGCGTGAAGGCTTCCGCATCCTGGCCTTCGCCGGCCTCGACGAACAGCTGCTCCACCTGCGGCAAGGTGTCCTTGGCCAGCTGGCCGCACACGCGGTCGTCGGTGGGCACCACGCGCCAGCCCTTGAACACGGCGCCGGCGCGGGCGACTTCGGCCTCCAG
>DMID01000271.1:0-192 GCA_003449195.1 Lysobacteraceae bacterium
ACCGCGCGCACCAGCCCGGCCACGCCGGCGCACCACGCCCGCGCCTTGGCGTGGCTGGCAGCGTCATGCCCGAGCGTGCCGACGATGAAGATCGCCGCAGGCATCACGCCTTCGGCAACGGCTTGGGGCTGGGCGGGATGGCATCCGGCGGGGCAATTCATGGCGGGCAAAAGTCTCTCGTCGCAAACGGGG
>DMID01000271.1:295-813 GCA_003449195.1 Lysobacteraceae bacterium
CGGGGAAGGGCGGTGCTGGCAGGCAAGCATCCGCCGCAACCGGCAAGGATAGCCCCGCCGGCATGCGGATCGAGCAGCACGGCATGCCTCCGGCCCGGATTCATGCCGACGCGATGCCGCGCGATCCGCGTCTCACATCCTGAGACGTCGCCGTGCTTGCATGGCCTTCTTTGATCGGCATCGGCGTCATGACGTTTCCCCTCGCACCCCGCACCGAAGCCGGCGAACGGGCACTGGCCTCGCTGGACGGGCGCCCCTCGCGCGACGGCGCGCTGCTCAGCGCGCGGCTGGAAAAACGCTATGCCGACCGCATCACCGGCAGCTTCACCATCCCCGGCCGCGAAGGCGCCTTCGCACCGATCCCGGACGACGTGCCCGCGCCCTTGCGCGCGGCTTTGCAGGCGCGCGGCATCGACCGGCTGTACGCGCACCAGGCGCAGGCGTGGACGGCGGCGCAACAGGGCGAACACGTGGTCATCGCCACGCCCACCGCCAGCGGCAAATCGCTGTGCTACACC
>DMID01000271.1:909-2700 GCA_003449195.1 Lysobacteraceae bacterium
GAGCTGCTGGAGCTCAACAAGGCCGGCGATCTCGGGGTGAAAGCCTTCACCTTCGATGGCGACACCCCCGGCGATGCGCGCCAGGCCATCCGCCTGCACGGCGACATCGTGGTCTCCAACCCGGACATGCTGCACCAGGGCATCCTGCCGCACCACACCAAGTGGGCGCAGTTCTTCGAGAACCTGCGCTATGTGGTGATCGACGAGATCCACACCTACCGCGGGGTGTTCGGCAGCCATGTGGCCAATGTGCTGCGCCGGCTCAAGCGCATCTGCGCGTTCTACGGCGTGCAACCGCAGTTCATCCTGTGCTCGGCCACCATCGGCAACCCGCACCGGCATGCCGAGGCGCTGATCGAGGACGAGGTGCACGCCATCGTCGAATCCGGCGCGCCGAGCGGGCCCAAACACGTGCTGCTGTGGAACCCGCCAGTGGTCAACCCGGACCTGGGCCTGCGCGCCTCGGCGCGTTCGCAGAGCAACCGCATCGCCCGCATCGCCATCAAGAGCGGACTGAAGACGCTGGTGTTCGCCCAGACCCGGCTGATGGTGGAAGTGCTGACCAAGTACCTGAAGGACATCTTCGACGCCGACCCGCGCAAACCGGCGCGCATCCGCGCCTATCGCGGCGGCTACCTGCCCACCGAACGCCGCGAGGTGGAGCGGCAGATGCGCGCCGGCGACGTGGACGGCATCGTCAGCACCTCGGCGCTGGAGCTGGGCGTGGACATCGGTGCGCTCGACGTGGTGGTGCTCAACGGCTACCCCGGCAGCGTGGCGGCGACGTGGCAACGCTTCGGTCGCGCCGGGCGCCGCCAGCAACCGGCGCTGGGCGTGCTGGTGGCCAGCTCGCAGCCGCTGGACCAGTACGTGGTACGGCATCCGGATTTCTTTGCCGACGCCTCGCCCGAGCACGCGCGCATCGCGCCGGACCAGCCGCTGATCCTGTTCGACCACATCCGCTGCGCCGCCTTCGAGCTGCCGTTCCTGGCCGGCGAGCGCTTCGGCCCGATGGACCCGGAGGTGTACCTGCAGGCGCTGGCCGAAACCGAGGTGGTGCACCGCGAAGGCGAGCGCTGGGAGTGGATCGCCGACAGCTACCCGGCCAACAGCGTGAGCCTGCGCGCGGTGGCCGACGGCAACTTCGTGGTAGTGGACCGCAGCGACGGCAAGCAGCAGATCATCGCCGAGGTGGATTACTCGGCCGCCGCGCTGACCCTGTACGAAGGCGCCATCCACATGGTGCAGTCGGTGCCCTACCAAGTGGAGCAGCTGGACTGGGACGGCCGCAAGGCCTACGTCACCCGCACCTTCGTCGATTACTACACCGACAGCATCGACTACACCAAGCTCAAGATATTGGACCGCTTCGACGGCTGCCTGGCCGGCGCGGGCGACTGCCACCATGGCGAGGTACACGTGCTGCGCCGGGTGGCCGGCTACAAGAAGATCCGCTACTACACCCACGAGAACATCGGCTACGGCCCGGTCACCTTGCCCGATCAGGAACTGCACACCACCGCCGCGTGGTGGCAGCTGCCACAGGCCACGCTGCTGCGCGAATTCGCCGACCGCCAGGATGCGCTGGACGGCTTCCTCGGCGCCGCATACGCGCTGCACATCGTCGCCACCGTGGCGGTGATGGCCGATGCGCGCGACCTGCAGAAGGCGGTGGGCAACGGCGACGGCGCGTGGTTCGCCACCGCCGACGAAAGCGGACGCGGCCAGTTGCGCGGCGCCGAGGGCGAAGCCGGCATCGAGCTGCAACAAAGCTTCGTGCCCACCGTGTAC
>DMID01000104.1 GCA_003449195.1 Lysobacteraceae bacterium
CAGCTCGCGCAGGCCGAGGCGGCGCTGACCACCGCCCGCCTGAAGGCCACGCGCTACCACACGCTGCTGGGCGTGGACGCGGTCAGCCGGCAGGACGCGGACGATGCGGCGGCCACCTTGCAGCAGGATCAGGCCGCCGTGACCTCGGCACGGGCCGCGCTCGAATCGGCGCGCATCAACTTGGGCTACACGCGCATCCTCGCGCCGATCGCCGGCCGGATCGGCACCTCCAGCGTGACCGCCGGCGCGCTGGTCACCGCGCACCAGGATGCCGCGCTGGCCACGATCCAGCGGCTGGACCCGATCTATCTGGACGTCAGCCAGTCGAGCCTGCAGCTGCTGGCACTGCGCAAGCAACTGGCCGACGGCCGCATCAAGGCGGTGGACGGCAAGGCGCAGGTCAAGGTGCTGCTGGAGGACGGCAGCGCCTACGCGCATCCGGGCACGCTGGAATTCACCGGCACCTCGGTGGATACCGGCACCGGCAATGTCACCCTGCGCGCGGTGATCCCCAACCCCGAGCACCTGCTGCTGCCGGGCATGTACCTGCGCGCGGTGCTGCCGCTGGCCGACGACGACCAAGCCATCCTCGTGCCGCAGCAGGCGGTCACGCGCGATGCCAAGGGCGAGCCTGAGGTCAAGCTGCTCGGCCCCGGCGACACCGTGGTCGAGCGCCGGATCGCCACCGCCGAGGTGGTCGGCCACGATTGGCGGGTGACCTCCGGGCTCAAGCCCGGCGACCGCCTGCTGGTGGTCAATGCCAGCAACGCCGCCGTCGGCGCCAAGGTGCGTCCGTATCCGGTGAGCGAGGCCCAGCTCGACCCGGCCGCCGCTGCCGCCGCCGGCAACGACTGAGGCGACGGACATGGCCCGTTTTTTCGTCAACCGCCCGGTGTTCGCGTGGGTGATCGCCATCGTCATCGTGCTGGCCGGCCTGCTGGCCATCGCGATCCTGCCGGTGGAGCGCTACCCGGACATCGCCCCGCCCACCATCACCGTGCGCGCCAGCTACACCGGCGCCTCCGCGCAGACGGTGGAGAACGCCGTCACCCAGGTGATCGAGCAGTCCCAGCAAAGCCTGGACCACCTGCTGTACATGACCTCCACCAGCGCCTCGGACGGTTCGGCGCAGGTCAACCTGGTATTCCGCACCGGCACCGACCCGGACGCGGCGCAGGTGCAGGTGCAGAACCAGTTGCAGGCGGCGATGGCGACGCTGCCGCAATCGGTGCAGCAGAACGGCCTGACCATCACCAAGTCCAGCGGCTCGATCTTCGAAGTGGTCGCGTTCACGTCCGACGACGGCAGCATGGACAACTTCGACGTGGCCAACTTCATGGAGTCGAACATCGACGACCAGATCAGCCGCGTGAACGGGGTGGGCAACATCCAGCCGATGGGCTCCGAATATGCGATGCGCATCTGGCTGGACCCGGAGAAGATGCGCAAGTTCGCGCTGATGCCGTCGGACATCGAAACCGCGCTGCAGGCGCAGAACGCGGACGTGTCGGCCGGCGAGATCGGCGGCCAGCCGGCCCTGCGCGGGCAGCGCCTGGATGCCACGGTCACCGCGCGCAGCCGTTTGCAGACGCCCGAGCAGTTCGGCCGCATCGTGCTCAAGAGCGATGCCGGCGGCGGCGCCGTGCATCTGTCGGACGTGGCCACGATAGGCCTGGGCCCGGAAACCTACGACAGCATCACCACGTTCAACGGCAAGCCGTCGGCCTCGCTGGGCATCGAGCTCAATTCTGGCGCCAATGCGGTGGCCGTGTCGAAGGCGGTGGATGCGCGCCTGCGGCAGCTCAAGGCCTACTGGCCGCACGGCTACAACTATCACATCGCCTTCAGCACCACGCCCTTCGTCACGGTGTCGATCAAGGAAGTGGTGATCACCCTGATCGAGGCCATCGCGCTGGTGGTGGTGGTGATGTACCTGTTCCTGCAGAACTGGCGCGCCACGCTGATCCCCACCATCGCCGTGCCGGTGGTGCTGATGGGCACGTTCGGCGTGCTGGCCGCGTTGGGGTATTCGATCAACACGCTGACCATGTTCGCGATGGTGCTGGCCATCGGCCTGCTGGTGGACGATGCCATCGTGGTGGTGGAAAACGTCGAACGCATCATGGGTCAGGAAGGCCTGCCGCCGAAGGAGGCGACGATCAAGGCGATGGGCCAGATCAGCGGCGCGCTGGTGGGCATCGTCATGGTGCTGACGGCGGTGTTCCTGCCGATGGCGTTCTTCAGCGGCGTCACCGGCGTGATCTACCGGCAGTTCTCGGTGACCATCGCCGCCTCGATGATCCTGTCGGTGCTGATCGCCATGTCGCTCACCCCGGCGCTGTGCGCGACGATCCTGCGGTCGATCCCGCAGGGCCGTCACCCCAACCCGTCCACCGGCGTGCTCGGCTGGTTCTTCATCTGGTTCAACACGCGCTTCCACCGCCTGTCCGAGCGCAGCCGGCGCGGCGTTGAGTCCGTGTTGCGGCATCGCGTGCTGGGTCTGTCGGCCTATGCGCTGATCGTGGTGCTGATGGCGCTGCTGTTGTGGCGGCTGCCCGGTGCGTTCCTGCCCGACGAGGACCAGGGCATGCTCAATGCGCTGATCAAGCTGCCGGCCGGCGCGACCCTGGAACAGACCCGCGCGGTGACCGACCGCCTGAGCCGGGCGGCGATGAAAGACCCGCAGATCCAGTCGGTGCTGGCATCGGCCGGCTTCAGCGTCACCGGCAGCGGCCAGAACGTGGGCATGGCCTATATCCGGCTCAAGGACTGGGATGACCGCAAGGACAGCGCCGACACCATCGCCGCGCGCCTGAACGCGCAGCTCGAGGACATCCCCGACGCGCAGGTGTTCATCACTTCGCCGCCGGCGATCAACGGCCTGGGCGACGCCAGCGGCTTCACCTTCGAGCTGCAGGATTTCTCCGGCGCCGGCCATGCCGCGCTGGTGGCCGCGCGCGAGAAGCTGCTGGCGCTGGCCGCGCGCGACCCCAAGCTGATGAACGTGCGCTACGCCAGCCTGGAGGACACGCCGGTGTATTCGCTCAGTATCGACGACGACAAGGCGCGCGCGCTGGGCGTGGACCCGGCCGACATCAACGACACGCTGGACGAGGCTTTCGGCGGCGACTTCGTCAACAATTTCATCTACAAGGGCCGCATCAAGAAGGTCTTCATCCAGGGCGATGCCGGCGCGCGCATGCAGCCGCAGGACCTCGATCGCTGGACGGTGCGCAACGATGCGGGCCAGATGGTGCCGATGTCGGCCTTCGCCACCGGCAGCTGGAGCAGCGCGCCGGCCGCACTGGAGCGTTACGACGGCGTGTCGGCGATGGAGATCACCGGCCAGGCGGTGCCGGGCGTCAGCTCGGGCGCGGCAATGGACGAGATCGCCAGGCTGGCCGACACCTTGCCGCAGGGCTTCGGCCATTCGTGGTCGGACATGGCCTATCAGGAGCAGCTGTCCGGCAACCAGGCGCCGCTGCTTTATGCGGTCTCGCTGGTGTTCGTGTTCCTGTGTCTGGCGGCCTTGTACGAAAGCTGGACGGTGCCTTTCGCGGTGATGCTGGTGGTGCCGGTGGGCGTGTTCGGCGCGGCACTGCTGATGAACCTGCGCGGACTGGGCAACGACGTGTATTTCCAGGTGGGACTGCTGACCACGGTGGGCCTGTCGGCCAAGAACGCGATCCTCGTGGTGGAGTTCGCGCGCGAGCTGGAAGCGCGCGGCGAAGGTTTGATCAAGGCCGTGCTGCATGCCGTGCAACTGCGGTTGCGGCCGATCCTGATGACCTCGCTGGCCTTCCTGCTCGGCGTGCTGCCGCTGGTGACCAGCAGCGGCGCCGGTTCGGCGGCACGGCATTCGCTCGGTACCGGTGTCACCGGCGGCACGCTGGCGTCGATCACCTTCGGCCTGTTCCTCGTGCCGCTGTTCTACGTGCTGGTGCGGCGGATGGCCGGCGGCGGCCGGCACGATGCATCGGAATCGCAAGACCTGACCGAGGTGACGCCATGAGCCCGCACCGTCGTCTGTCGGGGCTTGCCCTCGCGCTGGGCTGCGTTGCGGCGATGTCCGGCTGCACGCTGGCCCCGCGTTACGCGCGGCCGGATGCACCGGTACCCGCGCATTTCTCCAACGCTGCCACGTCCGCGCAGGCGGCGCCCGACCCGGCGGCGATGCCGGCATGGCAGGACGTGTTCCTCGATCCCAAATTGCGCCGGGTGATCTCGCTGGCGCTGGACAACAACCGCGACCTGCGCGTGGCGATGCTCGACATCGACAAGGCGCGCGCGCAGTACCACATCCAGCGCGCGGCGTTGTTGCCGGCGGTGGACGCGACCGGCCAGCTGGACCGCGCGCGCATCTCCGATGCCGACAGCGACACCGGGCACAGCCAGATCACCCGCAGCTACGACGCGCAGCTCGGCACCAGCAGCTGGGAAATCGACCTGTTCGGCCGGCTGCGCAGCCTCAAGCGCGAGCAACTGGAAACCTGGCTGGCCACCGGCGAGACCCAGCGCGGCGTGCGTCTGAGTCTGGTCGGCGAAGTGGCCGGCGACTGGCTGGCGGTGGCCAATGCGCAGCGCCAGCTGGAACTGGCACGGCAGACGCTGGCCAGCCAGCAAGAGACCCTCAAGCTGGTTGCGTACCGGCACGACGACGGCATCGCGTCCGGGCTGGACCTAGCCCAGGTGCAGACCAGCGTGGAAGGCGCGCGCGCGGATGTCGCCCGCCATTCCACCGCGCTGGCGCAGGCGGTCGATGCCTTGCAGCTGGTCGTCGGCACGCCGGTGGATGCCGCATTGCTGCCCGGTGCCGGCGATTTCGATGCCGGCATCGCGTTGGCGCCGCTGCCGGCGGATCTGCCGGCCTCCGTGCTGTTGCAGCGCCCGGACGTGCTGGCCGCCGAGCATGCGCTGAAGGCCGCCAATGCCGACATCGGCGCGGCCCGCGCGGCGTTCTTCCCCAGCCTGAGCCTTACCGCCGGCACCGGCCGCAGCAGCGATGCGTTGTCCTCGCTGTTCTCGGCCGGCAGCCGCACGTGGAGTTTCGTGCCCAGCATCACCGCGCCGATTTTTCATGCCGGCGCGTTGAAGGCCTCGCTGGATGCCTCGAAGATCGGCAAGCAGATATCCGTTGCGCAGTACGAAAAGGCCATCCAGAGCGCGTTCGCCGATGTGGCCGATGCATTGGCCGAGCGCGACCATCTGGTCGAACGGATGGCGGCGCAACAGGCCCTGGTGGGCGCCGCGCAGCGTGCGTACACGCTGGCCGACGCGCGCTACCGCAGCGGCGTGGATGGCTATTTGCAGGCGCTGGACGCGCAGCGCACGCTGTATGCGGCCCGGCACGATTTGATCAGCCTGCAAGCCGAAGAAGCCGGCAACCGGGTCGCGTTGTATGAAGTGCTGGGCGGCGGTGCCGATGCTCAGCCGGCCATCGCCGCCAGCGGGGCGGATGCCGGGCACTGACGCGGGCGCCACGCTTGCCGACGTGGTCCACCGCAGCGGTTCCGGCAACGGGTGACACGTGGCGCGGTCGTGTAGCGGAGGCTGTCGCGTCGGCATGAGCTGATGAACGATCGGATTGCGTTGCGCTCGAGGTGAGAGCGCGATGCGCCGTGCCGATGACGGAGAATCGGAAGCATCGCTCCGCCGGGAATCCATCGTGTCGCATCGAATCGCCAGCTTTCTTGCCCTTGTCCTGTCCTTCTCGTTGGCGTTGCCGGTGCCGGCGCGAAACCTGCCGCATCGGCCGGTGGCCGCTCCGGCGACGCTCCCGCTGACGGTGGCGGCCGACGATGGCCAGCCATTGGCGCTGTGGGCACGGGTGCCGGC
>DMID01000061.1 GCA_003449195.1 Lysobacteraceae bacterium
GGCCGCGCGCCTGCGCGGCGATGCCGCCGCCCTGCCGTTCCGTTACCGCGACCAGGGCAACCTGGCCACCATCGGGCGCATGGCGGCCATCGTCCACATCGGCCGTTTCAAGCTGTCCGGGCTGCCGGCCTGGTGGTTCTGGCTGGCCGCGCACGTGTTCTTCCTGATCGGCTTCCGCAACCGTTTCGTGGTGCTGGTCAACTGGGCGATGGCCTATTGGAGCTACCAGCGCGCGGCGCGAATCATCTTCGGCGGCCCCGGCGAAGCGCTGCCGCTGGTCCAGGACGAACACGAACGGCCCGGCTCCTGAATTCGGCCGACCACGCAAAACGCGAAAGGCCCGGTCGAATGACCGGGCCTTTCCGCATCCACTGCCGCATACCCGCTCAGGCGGCGAACAGCGCCTTCATCTTCTTCAGCGCATTGGCCTCGATCTGGCGGATGCGCTCGGCCGACACGCCGTACTCGTCGGCCAGTTCCTGCAGCGTGAGCTTGTGGCCATCGTCCAGCCAACGGCGGCGGATGATGTCGCGCGAACGCTGGTCGAGGTTGGCCATGCCCTCGCGCAGCAGCTCGAGCTGGTTGTCCTCGCTGTCGGCACGCTCGTAGGCCTGCGACGGGTCTTCGTCGTGCGCGACCAGATAGCTGGCCGGCGACGGCGGGGCGTGATCGTCGTCCTCGTCGTCGGGCGCATCGAAGCCGATGTCGCGGCCGGACAGGCGCGACTCCATCTCCAGCACCTCGCGCTCGGACACGTTCAGGTCCTTAGCCACGGCGCTGACTTCGGCCGCGTTCATCCAGCCCAGCCGGGTCTTGGACTTGCGCAGGTTGAAGAACAGCTTGCGCTGCGCCTTGGTGGTGGCCACCTTGACGATGCGCCAGTTCTTCAGGATGAACTCGTGCATCTCGGCACGGATCCAGTGCACGGCAAAGCTGACCAGACGCACGCCCATGTCCGGGTCGAAGCGCTTGACCGCCTTCATCAGGCCAATGTTGCCTTCCTGAATCAAATCGCCCAGCTGCAGGCCGTAGCCGCTGTAGCCGCGGGCCACGTGCACGACGAAGCGCAGGTGCGAATGCACCAGCTCGCGCGCCGCGTCGAGGTCTTCCTCGTCGCGGAAGCGGCGGGCAAGCGCCTGCTCCTGTTCGGGTTCCAGCACCGGGATCTGGTGCACGGCACCGATGTAGGCCTCCAGCGAACCCAGCGCACTCGGCACGGGCAGGTTGTTGGGGACCAAGGCAGTGGTGGAAAGGGTCTGGCTCATAGGGGCCTCATGTTAGCAGTCTGGATATTGGACTGCTCGGTACAGGAAAAGTTCCCGCACTTCGTGCACACCGCGAAATGCCACGTTCCCGAACGGCCGGACCATGATTTCGCGGTGCCAGACTAGCACCCCGGCGACGGCGTGACTGAACCGCAGGCGGAACGCTCCGGACGGCGCAAGCCCTCAATCGGCGCCGGGGCCACCGTCGTGCAGCATGGCCTCGGCCTGCGCACGCGGCGGCAGCGACCAGTCGATCGGGGTTTGCCCCCGTCGCTGCAGGTAATCGTTGGCCGCGGTGAAATGCCCGCAGCCGAAAAAGCCCCGGTAGGCCGACAGCGGTGAGGGGTGCGGCGCCTTCAGCACGCGGTGCCGGCGCGCGTCGATCACCTTGCCCTTGGCCTGCGCGTAGCTGCCCCAGAGCAGGAACACCAAGCCTTCGCGCTCGCGGGCGAGGGTTTCGATCACGTGGTCGGTGAAGCCTTCCCAGCCCTTGCCCTGATGGCTGCCGGCCTTGCCTTCCTCGACGGTCAGCACCGAGTTCAGCAGCAGCACGCCCTGCCTTGCCCACGGCAGCAGGCAGCCGTGCTCCGGGCGTGGCAGGCCGAGCTCGTCGCCGATTTCCTTGAAGATGTTTTCCAGCGACGGCGGCGCCGGCACGCCGGGCAGCACCGAAAAACACAGGCCATGTGCCTGGCCGGCGCCGTGGTACGGGTCCTGGCCGAGAATCACCACCTTCGCCGCATCGAACGGGGTGGCGTCGAAGGCCGCGAAGATGCGCCGCCCTGGCGGGAAAATCCGCGCACCGGCCGCCTTGCGCTGGCGCAGGAAAGCCGACAGCGCGCGCATCTCCGGCCGCAACAGCCAGTCGCCGACTTTCGCCTTCCACGAGGCTTCGAGCGCAACCTTCGGCGCGTCGGCGCCGCCGGGCATGTCGGCCGGATCGGTCACAGCACGACCGGCCGCGCATCCAGCCGCGCCAACCGCAGCTGGAACAATACCTTGGTGATCAACAGGCGCTCCTCGATCGGCTTGATCACCAGATCGTTGGCGCCGGCTTTGAGCAGTTCGGACTGGTTGAGCGGGTTGCTGTCGCCGGTCATCACCAGCACCGGCATGCGCCGCTTGCCGTAGCCGAAATCCACGCGGATTCGCTGCACCACGTCGCGCCCGCTCAATTCGCCCTTGAGCGTCACGTCGGTCAACACCAGATCGGTGCGCGGAGTGATCCGGCCGAGCGACTCGGCGGTCAGCCGGGCAAAGGCATCTTCGGCTGTCAGCACGTGCACCACGTGCAGGCCGTGGCGCTCGAGCATGCGCCGGGTCGCCTCGGCCACCACGCGGCTGTCCTCCACGTACAACACGGTGGCATCGGCCACCGGCTGCGGCTGCACGTAGCCGCGGATGAACGCGGCCAGCGCCTCGTGGCCGAGCGACTTGTCGAAGTAATCGGTGACGTACTCGGTGAAACGGCGCTCGACCAGGTTCTGCTGCACGTCGCCGGACACCACGATGACCGGCACATAGGCCTGGCCGGCCGCCTCGCGCACGCTGCGCGCCAGTTCCATGCCGTCGCCGTCCGGCAGCGCCAGCGCGGTGGTGACCAGATGCACGGGGCCGGATTCGAGCGCGGCGCGCGCCTCGACAATGGTCGAGCAGCCGAGCACTTCGACTCCCGGCAGTTCGCGGGTCAGCACGTCGGCAATCAGCTTGCGCACCAGCTTGGAGCCGTCCACCACCATGACCCGCGGGGCATCGCTGATCAGGTGCTTGAGTTCGTGGCTGCTGTCGGCCATGTCCGTGTGTCCGCCTCAGGTCTCCGTCGGCCGAGTCTGGCGCAGGAAATGCCCCGTCACCAGCCCGGCGCCCAGCCAGCCCAGCAGCGTCGTGCCCAGCAGCACGAGGCCGGCACGGCCGACGTCCAGACCCGACAAGACGAAGTGGCTGCCGTAGCTGGCCGACAATGCCGACAACGGCCCACGCAGCGCCAGCCCGCACGCAATCAGCAGGCCCAGCGCGATGGCGCCGGCCGCCAGTCCGTACCACGCGCCCAGATACAGGAACGGACGGCGGATGAAGCCGTCGCTGGCGCCAAGCAACTGCAGCACGCCGATTTCCTCGCGGCGCGACTGGATGTCCAGACGCACGGTATTGCCCACCACCAGCAGCGCCCCCAGGCCGAGCAGCAAGGCCAGCACCTGCACCAGCCGCGTGCCGAACCGCAACCAGCCATCCAGCCGCTGCCGCCACTGCGCATCGCGGCGAACCAGATCCACCTGCGACATGCCCTGCAAGGAGGTGGCCAGCAAGGCGTCGTCGCCCTTCGGGGTGACCACCAGCAGGCTTGGCAGCGGGTTCTCGCCGAGTGCATCGATGGCCTCGGCCAAGCCGCCGCGTTCGCGCAGTTCGGCCAACCCTTCATCCGGCGTGCGCACCAGGATGCCGGCCACGTCACCGCGTTTGCGCAGGCCCTCGGCCAGCGTGCGGGCCGCAGCCACGTCGATGTCCGGCTTGAGGAACACGTCGATGTCCCGGGACTGCTGGACCGTGCCGGCCAGCCGCGACAGGTTGTCCAGCACCACCGACAGGCCCAGCGGCAAGGCCAGTGCCAGCGCCATCACCAGCACGGTCAGCAGCGTCGCCCACGGCTTGCGCAGCGCGCGGCCGAGGCTGAAGGCGATGCTGTGCAGGTGATGGCCCCACCACACTCCCAGCCGCGAAGGGGCGGGAGCGGGACCGGCGGCGGGCTTGCGGCTCATTCGGCCAGGTCCTCGGGGCGGATGTCGTCGGCCAGGCGGCCTTGGTCGAGGATCAACACGCGCT
>DMID01000236.1 GCA_003449195.1 Lysobacteraceae bacterium
CGCATCGACCGCGCGCGCGGCCAACACCGCCCCCCAGCCGGCGGCAATGCCGATGGCCGGCGCACCGCGCACGGTGAGGCTGTGGATGGCCTCGGCCACGTAGGTCGCGTCGCCGCAGCGGACGTATTCGACCGTGAACGGCAGCTTGCGCTGGTCGAGGAGTTCGAGGGCATCGCCGGTCCAGCGGATCGGACGGACGTGGTCGTAGCGGGCGTAATCGAAGCGGTCGTTCATCGGCTCATTCTAACCGGCCCGCTCGCCCGCTCTGGCCGAGCTACGCGTCGTATTCAGCGCACCACGAAATCCGCCCGGCAGCCGTCGTCCACCCAGATCCCGTCGCGGTCCCAGCCCCAGCTCTTGTCGAGCACGCATTGCGCACGCGACAACTGTCGCTCGAGAACGACGCCCGTGCTCACCCCGAGATAGCAGCGGTTGCGTCGCCCCTTTGTGGATTCGCAGGTCACCCGCAACGGACCGGAAGCAAATCCGCTGCCGTCCTCCTGCCCCAGTTCGAAATCGGCGCGGCAACCGCGGCTGACCCATATTTCGTTGCGCCGCACGCCCCAGGTCTTGCCTTGCTTGCACGGGAACGAGGACAACTGCCGGTACAAGCGCACCGGCGCATCGCGCAAGCGCACCGAACAACTGTTGGCCAGGCCGTTGCTGGATTCGCAGCGTATCAACGGGATCGCCGCATTGTCTGACTGATTGCCGGTCGAAAATTCGGCCCGGCAACCACGCGCCACCCAGATGCCGGTCGCATCGATGCCCCAATCGGTGCCGCGGATGCAGGTGGTGTCGTCATCGGACAGCTTGCGCAACAGCGTCACCCGGCCCCCGGTATCGGCCTTGCAATGGTTCCAGCCCATGTCAGCGGATTCGCACACCACGTTGCGCGTGGGCGGACCGGCATCGCCGGCAGCCGACGGGGTGGCGGCCGCCTGACCGCACAGCAGCCCGCTGCCGGACAACAGCCCGGCCACCATTTTCCATGTCCGACCACGAACGCAGCCGCCAGGCCCCGCCCCTCTTGCCGACCACATTCCAGCGCTGACGCCCTGCATTGCTCCCCCGTCGGCCCAAGCCTTGCCCCTTATCGTCGCGGATTCATCGAGCGGCTTGCGTTAAGAATCCATGATCGGACGGCCGTTCAGGCTTGTGCGAAGTCGTATGCAAGCACGTCGGCAATCCGCGGGGTTCGCAGCATCGCCATCAACAAGCGATCGACGCCTATCGCCACGCCGGCGCAGTCGGGGAAACCCGCCGCCAGCGCGGCCAGCAAAGCTTCGTCGACGGCCGGTTCTTCCGCACCACGGTGGCGGCGCACTGCCAGATCGCGCGCAAAGCGGCGGCGCTGCTCGTCGGCATCGGCCAGCTCGTGGTAGCCATTGGCCAGCTCGACCTGCCCCAGGTACAGCTCGTAACGCTCGGCCACCGGCGATTCACCGGGGCCGGACGCCGGGCGAATGCGGGCCAGCGCGGCCTGGGTGGCCGGCCAGTCGATGACCACGGTGATGCGGTCATCCGGAAACTGCGGCTGGATGCGGTGGGTGAACAACAAGTCGAGCCAGTCATCGCGCGAAAGCCCTTCGCCGTCGATGGCGATGTCGGACAGCGGCGCGCGCAATGCGGCCTCGTCGCCGTCGAACGGATCCACGCCGATGGCCTGCCGGAACAATTCGCGGTAGCTGATGGTCGATGGCGAGGCATCGCGGCCGACCAGCGCCAGCGCCATGCGCACCAGCGCGATGGTCTCGTCGATCAGGCGCAGGTGGTCCCAGCCGACGCGGTACCACTCCAGCATGGTGAACTCGGGGTTGTGGCGGCCGCCTGCCTCGCCGTTGCGGAACACCCGGCCCAGCTCGTAACAATCGCCGATGCCGGCCGCCAGCAGGCGCTTGAGCGGATACTCGGGCGAGGTGCGCAGCCAGCGCCGGCGCGCGCCGGCATCGACGTGGCCGCTGAAGTCGGTGTGGAAGCTGTCGATGTTCGGCTCGGTGTTGCCGGCCATCGACAGGATCGGGGTTTCCACTTCCAGCACGCCCCGGCTTGCGAAGAAATCGCGGATGCCGGCATTCAGCCGCGCACGCAGTTTCAGGCGCTCGATCATGCCGCCACCCCGATGGACAAGGTCAGCAAGTCGCGTTCGTCGTCGATGAAACCGGCGGCCAGATACATCCGTTTGGCGGCCGCGTTGTGGTGGTTGCCCTCCAGGCGCAGCGTGCCCCAGCCGCGGGCGGCGGCACGCCGCACCAGCGTGTCCAGCGCCCGGCGCCCCAGCCCGCGACCGCGCGCGCATGGCCGCAGGTACAGCTCGTCGAGCAGGCCGAAGGCACCGCCCCATTCCAGGCTGAAGCAGGCGCTCAGCACGCCGTAACCGAGCACGCTGCCGTCGGCGTCCAGCCAAAGCAGGATCTCGCCGTGGGCCGGTTCGGCCAGCAAGGTGCCGACGCCGGCCTGCACGCGTGCCGGTTCGAACACGATGCGGTCCTCGGCGTAGAAGTCGCGCATCATCGCCAGCACCCGCGTTGCATCGTCCGGGCCGGCGATGCGGAAATCCAGATCGGCAGCGCGGCTCACGGCAGCGCCCCGTGATCGGCCAGGAATGCCTGCAGACGCGCTTCGTCCCATATTTCGACGCCCAATTCTTCGGCCTTGGCCAGCTTGGAGCCGGCCTCGCTGCCGGCCACGACGAAGGCGGTCTTCTTCGACACGCTGCCGGCCACCTTGGCCCCCAGCGCTTCGAGCCTTTCCTTCGCCTCCTCGCGGGTCAGCGCAACCAGCGTGCCGGTCAGCACCACGGTCTTGCCGTCGAGCGGGCCGGCCTCGACGGCATCGGCCACGGGCACCCGCGCAGCCAATGCATCCACGGCCGCAACGCTGCGCATCAGCAGGTTGCGCTGCGCCGGTTCGGCCAGCCAGCCATGCAGGGCGGTGGCGGCATCGGCG
>DMID01000087.1 GCA_003449195.1 Lysobacteraceae bacterium
TGGCGATTGCCCGCGCGCTGGTTAACAAGCCGCGCCTGGTGATGGCCGACGAACCCACCGGCAACCTCGATACCCAGATGGCGCGCGGCGTGATGGAGCTGCTGGAAGAGATCAACCGCGCCGGCACCACCATCGTGATGGTCACCCACGACCCGGAACTGGCCGCGCGCGCCCAGCGCAACGTGCACATCGTCGATGGCCAGGCCACCGACCTGGCACGCGGCCCGGTGCTGGCCACCGCATCGGCCGCCCACGTACAGCCCTGAGGACACGCGCATGCTCGGCTACTACTTCCGTCTCGCCCTGCGCAGCTTCCTGCGCAACAAGGTGCTGACCGCACTGATGGTGCTGGCCATCGCGCTGGGCATCGGCGCCAGCATGACCACGCTGACCGTGTTCCACGTGCTGTCCGGCGACCCGATCCCGTCCAAGAGCGAGCGGCTGTTCCGCGTCCAGCTCGACCCAGAGATGAAGGAAGGCTACAAGCCCGGCGAGGAGCCTCAACGCGATCTCACCCGCTTCGACGCGGTGGAGCTGCTGCGCCAGCACAAGGGCAAGCGGCAGGCGCTGATGACCGGCGGCGGCGGCGCGGTGGAGCCGGACAACAGCACCCTCAAGCCCTTCGTGCTGAGCATGCGCTACACCACGTCGGACTTCTTCCCGATGTTCGACACGCCGTTCATCGCCGGGCGCGGCTGGAGCAAGAACGACGACGACGCCCATGCGCGGGTGGCGGTCGTCACCCGCAAGCTGGCCGAAAAACTGTTCGGCACCGATGCCGCCGTCGGCCGCGACGTGCGCATGGAAGGCAACGCCTTGCGCATCGTCGGCGTGCTCGACGACTGGGACCCCAAGCCGCACTTCTACGACGTCAACGTGGGCCGCTACAACGCCGACGAGCAGGTGTTCGTGCCATTCGAAACGGCGATGGACCTCAAGCTCGGCCGCAACGGCAACATGAACTGCTTCGGCCGCGAGATCCCCAACGACAACCTGGCCGTCAACGCGCCATGTGCATGGCTGCAGTACTGGGTGGAACTGGACAGCGCGGCGCAGGCCGGCGATTTCAAGGCCTATCTGGACAACTACTCCGAGCAGCAACGCGCCACCGGCCGTTTCGAGCGCCCGGCCAACACCCGCCTGCGCGACGTGATGGACTGGCTGGACTACAACCACGTAGTGCCCGGCGACGTGCGCCTGCAGATGTGGCTCGCGTTCGGCTTCCTGCTGGTGTGCCTGGTCAACACCATCGGCCTGATGCTGGCCAAGTTCCTGCGTCGGAGCGGCGAGATCGGCGTGCGCCGCGCACTCGGCGCCAGCCGTGCGGAGATTTTCAAACAGTGCCTCGTGGAAGCCGGAACGATCGGCCTGGCCGGCGGCATCCTCGGCCTCGGCCTGGCCGAACTCGGCCTGCTGGCCGTGCGCCAGCGCCCGACCGGCTACGCGCAGCTGGCACATCTGGACGGCTCGATGCTGGCGCTGACCTTCGCCCTGGCCATCCTCGCCAGCCTGTTCGCCGGCCTGCTGCCCGCGTGGCGCGCGATGCGCATCGTGCCGGCCATCCAGCTCAAGTCGCAGTGACGCACTGCCCCGCCTTCCGGAGAACATCATGGAAATCCGCCCCATCCTCTCCTCGCTGCGCCGGCATCGCACCGCCGCCGCGTTGATCGTGCTGGAGATCGCACTGAGCTGCGCGATCATCTGCAACGCGCTGTTCCTGGTGAGCCAGCGCGTGGAAGCACTGCACCGCCCCAGCGGCATCGCCGAACACGAACTGCTGCAGATCCGCCTCGGCGGCGTCGGCAAGCAGACCGATGCCGATGCGCGCAGCCGCGAGGACATGGCAGCCCTGCGCGCCATCCCCGGCGTGACCGGGGTGAGCATCGTCAATCAGGTGCCGTTCCAACGCGGCTCGTGGAACACCGCGCTGGCCAACACTCCGGACCAGGAAGTGCCCACGCTCAACGCCGCGCAGTACATGGTGACGCCGGGCCTGATGAAGACCTTCGGGCTGAAGCTGGTGGCCGGCCGCGACTTCAACGCGGACGAATACAAGGACAGCTCGGTGCTCGAACAGGCCACCGACACCAACGGCATGACCGGCTCGATCATCGTCACCGAATCGGCCGCGAAGAAACTGTTCCCCGATGGCGGCGCCAAGGCCGCCGTCGGCAAGACCGTGTACATGGCCAACATCCCGCTCACCATCGTCGGCGTGGTCGAGCGCCTGACCCGCCCCAACGACGGCAATGGCGAATGGGATGCCTCGATGGTCTTCCCGATCCGCCTGAACTACGACAACGGCGGCTTCTACGTGATCCGCGTCAACGACCCGGGCCAGCGCGTCGAAGTGCTGAAGAACGCGGTGGCCGCGCTGGACAGGATCGACCCCAACCGGCTGGTGATGGACCAGCAGCCCTACGATGACATCCGCCGCGATTACTTCGCCAGCGACCGCGACATGATCGGCCTGCTGATCGCAGTCAGCGCGCTGCTGCTGGCCGTCACCGCGCTGGGCATCGTCGGCCTGGCCAGCTTCTGGGTGCAGCAGCGCACCAAGCAGATCGGCATCCGCCGCGCACTCGGCGCCACCCGCGGCCAGATCCTGCACTACTTCCAGACCGAGAACTTCCTGCTGGCCACGCTCGGCATCGTCATCGGCATGGTGCTGGCCTTCGGCATCAACCAGTGGCTGATGGCCAGCTACGAGCTGCCGCGCTTGCCCTGGTACTACCTGCCCCTCGGCGCCGCCGCGCTGTGGCTGCTGGGCCAGCTATCCGTGCTCGGCCCGGCCCTGCGCGCCGCGGCGGTGCCGCCGGCCGTGGCCACGCGCACGGCGTGATGCATCCCTTCCCGCGAGGCCTTTGATGAAAGCGTGCATGGTCGCCTTTTTGCTTTCCCTGTCCTCTCTGTCCGCCCCGGCCATCGCGCAGGCGATGCCGCAACCGGACACCCCGGACCTTCAGGCCACCATCGCCGGGCTCGATGCGGCGCTGTTCGATGCCTTCAACCGCTGCGCGGATCCGGCGCAACTGGCCGTGCATGCCGGGTACTTCGACCCGGCGGTGGAGTTCTATCACGACGCCGGCGGGGTGACCTGGAACCGCGAGGACATGCTGGCCAACACCCGCCGCCATGCCTGCGGCCACTACACCCGGCAGCTCGTGCCCGGCAGCCTGCGGGTTTACCCGGTGAAGGACTTCGGCGCCATCGCGCAGGGCGAGCACCGCTTCTGCCAGACCGACAGCGACCGTTGCGACGGGCTTGCCGATTTCACCATGCTCTGGCGCCTGCGTGACGGGCGCTGGCACGTCACACGCGTGCTCAGCTACGGGCATCGGGCCGCAGCCGATCAACCGCTACCATGAGCCCCACGTTTCCATCCGCACGCCGCCATGTCCACCATCCTCGTCATCGATGACAACCCTGCGGTCGGCACCGCGCTGGAGGTGCTGTTCTCGCTGCACGACATCGCCACGCTGCAGGCGCGCACGCCGGAAGACGGCCTGAGCCTGCTGGACACCGAGCAGGTGGATTTGGTGGTGCAGGACATGAACTTCACCCGCGACACCACGTCCGGCGAGGAAGGCGAAGCCCTGTTCGGCGCGATCCGCGCGCGCCACCCGGACCTGCCGGTGATCCTGCTGACCGCGTGGACGCACCTGGAAACCGCGGTGAACCTGACCAAGGCCGGCGCCGCCGACTATCTGGCCAAGCCGTGGGACGACGCCAAGCTGCTGGCCACGGTCAACAACCTGCTGGAACTGTCCGAGACCCGGCGCGAACTGGACCGCCGGCGCGAGCGCGAACGCCGCGGCCGCGAGCAGCTGGCCGCGCGCTACGACCTGCGCGGGCTGGTGTTCGCCGACCCGGCCAGCGAACGCGTCGTCGCGCTGGCCTGCCAGGTGGCGCGTTCGGAATTGCCGGTGCTGATCACCGGCCCCAACGGCGCCGGCAAGGAAAAGATCGCCGAGATCCTGCAGGCCAATTCGCCGGTGCGCGGCAAGCCCTTCGTCACGCTCAACTGCGGCGCGATCCCGGCCGATTTGATCGAAGCCGAATTGTTCGGTGCCGAAGCCGGCGCCTACACCGGCGCCAACAAGGC
>DMID01000089.1 GCA_003449195.1 Lysobacteraceae bacterium
GGATGCCTTCCGGCGCGACCAGCCCCACCTGCACCTCGTTCAGGCCGATGGCGAAGGGCCTGGCCAGATCAGTGCTGCGTGCCATCACCCGGTAGTCGCAGCACAGTGCCAGCACGCAGCCGCCAGCCGGCGAATGCCCGGTCAATGCCGCCGCAACCGGGATGCGCGATTCGGCCAGCGAGCGGGCCGCGCCGAAAAAGGCGTGCCAGGCATCGAGCAGGGCGTCGCGGTCCTCGCCCAGCGACATCAGGTACGGAACATCGAGGCCGCCGGTGAAAATGCCCGCGCCTCCGGCCAGCACCAGGCCATGCACGTCATCGGCATGCGCGGCGGCCAGTGCTGCGATCAGGGCGCGGCACAACTCGGGGTTCAGTGCGTTGACCGGCGGCCGGGCCAGCCTGAGGGTGCGGATCGGGCCTTCATCCAGGGTCTGCAGCAGGTCGCTCATGCGGGGTTTCGCCTCGGGAGTCGGCGCCTATGATACGGGCCATGCGCATGTTCTCCCGGGGTCTTTTGATCTGCCTGCTGATGCCGGCCTTGTCGTGGCCGGCGTTGGCCGCCGAAGTCTGCCTGCCGCGTTGGCAGGCGGGTTGGGTCCGCAAGCCGCCGATGGCCATGCCGATGCTGGCGGCCTACGGGCGCCTGTCCAATCCCTGCGGACAGGCACGGCGCTGGGTGCGCGTCGCCAGCCCTTGGTTCGAATCGGTGAGCTTGCACGAGAGCGTGCAAGCGCAAGGCGTCAGCCGCATGCGCGAGGTCGGGCCGCCGCTTATGTTGCCCGCCCACGCCGAGATCGCGTTGCAGCCCGGCGGCCTGCACCTGATGTTGATGCAGCCGACCCGCGCCTTGCGGGTCGGCCAGCCGGTGCCGGTGACATTCGAGTTCGACGACGGCAGCCGGGTCGAGACACGCTTGCCGCTGTGCGAAACGGCTCCCTGACGGGCGCCGCCGCGTCAAACCTCAGGCACTGGCGGTGCGTACCGCGTCCGGCAGCGGCGCGCTCTTGCCGGTGCGGGTGTCCATCCACGTCACCACCACGTTGCCGTCCGAATACAGGGTGCCTTCGTCCTTCTGGTCGACGATGCGGTGGCCGATGGTGACGCTGCTGTTGCCAAGGCGTTCGACGAACAGTTCGACCACGATGTCGTCCGGCCACACGATCGGGCGGCGGTAGTTGACGTTGGTGTTGACCACCACCGGCAGCACCGGGCCTTTCATGTCCAGGCCGGGCACGCCGACCAGCCAGCGGATGCGGGCTTCTTCCAGGTAGGAGATGTACTTGGCATTGTTGACGTGGCCGAAGCTGTCCATGTCGCGCCAGCGCACGCCGATCGGGATGCGGGCAAGCAGTTTGTGGTCGGATGCGGGTTGGCTCATGCGGCGCTCTTCTTTTTCTTCACGGGGGTCTTGGGCGGGGTCGGTTCGAGCATGCGGGCGAGGAATTCGCCGGTGTGCGAGCCGGGCGTGGCGGCCACCTGTTCGGGCGTGCCGGTGGCGATGACGGTGCCGCCGCGGTGGCCGCCTTCGGGGCCGAGGTCCACCACCCAGTCGGCGGTCTTGATGACGTCGAGATTGTGCTCGATCACCACCACGGTGTTGCCCTCGTCGCGCAGCTTGTGCAGCACCACCAGCAACTGCTCGATGTCGTGGAAGTGCAGGCCGGTGGTGGGCTCGTCGAGGATGTACAGCGTGCGACCGGTATCGCGCCGCGACAGCTCCTTGGCCAACTTGACGCGCTGTGCCTCACCGCCGGACAGCGTGGTCGCGCTCTGGCCCAGCTTGATGTAGCTCAGGCCCACGTCCACCAGCGTTTCGAGCTTGCGGGCGATGGCCGGCACCGGCTCGAACAGCTTCAGCGCGTCCTCGATGGTCATCTCCAGCACGTCGTGGATGCTGTGACCCTTGTAGAGGATCTCCAGCGTCTCGCGGTTGTAGCGCTTGCCGTGGCAGACGTCGCAGGGCACGTACACGTCGGGCAGAAAGTGCATCTCCACCTTGATCAGGCCGTCGCCCTGGCAGGCTTCGCAGCGGCCGCCGCGCACGTTGAAGGAGAAACGCCCGGCCGAGTAGCCGCGCGAGCGTGCTTCCGGCACCTGCGCATACAGCTCGCGCAGCGGCGTGAACAGGCCGGTGTAGGTGGCCGGGTTGGAACGCGGCGTGCGCCCGATCGGCGACTGGTCGATGTTGACCACCTTGTCGAACAGGTCCAGCCCGTCGATCTCGCGGTACGGCGCCACCGGGTGCAAGCTGCCGTTGATCTCGTTGGCCGCCAGCGTGTACAGCGTGTCGTTGATCAGCGTGGATTTGCCCGAGCCGGACACGCCGGTGATGCAGGTCATCAGCCCGGCCGGGATGTCGAGATCGACGTTCTTGAGGTTGTTGCCCGAGGCGCCGCGCAGGTGCAGGGTCATCTTCGGGTTCGGCTTGTGCCGCAGCTTGGGGATGTCGATCTTCTTGCGCCCGGACAGGTAATCGCCGGTCAGCGAGCGCGGCGAGGCCAGGATGTCCTTCAGCGTGCCCTGGCCGATGATCTCGCCGCCGTGCACGCCGGCGCCGGGACCGACATCGACGACGTGGTCGGCCAGCCGGATCGCATCCTCGTCGTGTTCGACCACGATCACCGTGTTGCCCAGGTCGCGCAGGCGCGTCAGCGTGGCCAGCAGGCGGTCGTTGTCGCGCTGGTGCAGGCCGATGGAGGGCTCGTCGAGCACGTACATCACGCCCACCAGCCCGGCGCCGATCTGCGAGGCCAGACGGATGCGCTGGGCCTCGCCGCCGGACAGGGTGTCGGCCTTGCGCTCCAGCGTGAGGTAGTCCAGCCCGACATCGACGAGGAAACCCAGCCGCTCGGCGATCTCCTTGACGATCTTGGCGGCGATCTCGCCGCGCCAGCCGCCCAACGTGAGTCCGCGGAAGAACGCCAGCGCCTCGTCGATCGGCAGCACCACCAGCTCCGGCAGCGGCCGGTCCGCGACGAACACGTTGCGCGCGGAGCGGTTCAGACGCGCACCGCCGCAGTCCGGGCACGGGCGCTCGCTGACGTACTTGGACAGCTCCTCGCGCACGGCCGGCGATTCGGTTTCGCGGTAGCGGCGTTCGAGGTTGGGGACGATGCCCTCGAAACGGTGCTTGCGCTGGCTGCGGCCGCCGGCCTCGCTGAGATAGGTGAAACTGATGGTGTCCTCGCCGCTGCCGTACAGCACGGCCTGGCGCACGTCCTCGGGCAGCGCCTGCCACGGCGTGTCCACGTCGAACTTGTAGTGCTTGGCCAGCGAGGCGATCAACTGGAAGTAATAGGCGTTGCGGCGGTCCCAGCCGCGCACCGCGCCGGCTGCCAGCGACAGCTCGGGATGCACGACGACCTTGGCCGGGTCGAAAAATTCGGACACGCCCAGCCCGTCGCAGCTCGGGCAGGCGCCGACCGGCGAGTTGAACGAGAACAGCCGCGGCTCCAGCTCGGGCAGTGCGTAGTCGCATACCGGGCAGGAGTACTTGGACGAGAACAGCTGCGGCTCGGCCCCGGGATTGTCCAGCGAGCGCACCGCCGCCATGCCGTCGCCCAGCCGCAGCGCGGTCTCGAAGCTCTCGGCCAGCCGCTGCTTGATGTCCTCGCGCGGGCGGAAGCGGTCGATCACGGCCTCGATGGTGTGTTTCTGGCGCAGCGCCAATGTCGGCACCGCGTCGATCTCGTACAGTTCGCCGTCCACCCGCACGCGCACGAAGCCCTGCGCGCGCAGTTGTTCGAACACTTGCGCGTGCTCGCCCTTGCGTTCGCGCACCACCGGCGCCAGCAGCATCCAGCGCTCTTCGGCATCCAGCGCCAGCACCTGGTCGACCATCTGGCTGACCGTCTGCGCTTCCAGCGGATAGCCGTGGTCCGGGCAGCGCGGCGTGCCGACGCGTGCGTACAGCAGGCGCAGGTAGTCGTAGATTTCGGTGATCGTGCCGACCGTCGAGCGCGGGTTGTGGCTGGTGGATTTCTGCTCGATCGAAATCGCTGGCGACAGGCCCTCGATGTGGTCCACGTCCGGCTTTTCCATCACCGACAGGAACTGCCGTGCGTAGGCCGACAGCGACTCGACATAGCGGCGCTGGCCCTCGGCATAGATGGTGTCGAAGGCCAGCGAGGACTTGCCCGAACCGGACAGGCCGGTGATGACGATCAGCTTGTCGCGGGGCAGGTCGAGGTCGACGTTCTTGAGGTTGTGCGTCCGCGCGCCGCGGATGCGGATGTAATCCAGCGCCATGGGGGAGGTCCGGGGAGCCAACGGGTGAGCGTAGCGATCCCCCGAGATGGGGGCAAATCCGGCCATTGCCATGCCTGCGGTGTTCATGCAGGCGGCAGGGTGTGCGTTTGACCGTGGCTTGTGCGGCGGGCTATCATTCCGCTCCTGTCCGTCACCGGCGGGCAGCCACGACCACAATAACTACAGAGGAATGCCTGGTCATGTACGCAGTTCTGGTTACCGGCGGTAAGCAATACCGCGTGGCGCAGGGCGAAACGCTCCGCGTCGAGAAGCTCGAGGCCGATGCCGGCTCCGAGATCAAGTTCGACAACATCCTGATGCTCGGCGACGCCGACGGCATCAAGGTGGGCGACGCGCTCAAGGGCGCTTCGGTCACCGCCAAGGTCGTCTCGCACGGCCGCGCGGACAAGGTCCGCATCATCAAGTTCCGCCGCCGCAAGCACCACATGAAGCATCAGGGTCACCGGCAGCACTACACCGAAATCGAGATCACCGGCATCGCCGGCTGAGTACAGGGAGAAACCGTCATGGCACACAAAAAGGGCGTAGGCTCCTCGCGCAACGGCCGCGATTCCAACCCGAAGTACCTCGGCGTCAAGGTCTACGGTGGCCAGTCCATCGAAGCCGGCAACATCATCATCCGCCAGCGCGGCACCCAGTTCCATCCGGGCGCCGGCGTGGGCCTCGGCCGCGACCACACGCTGTTCGCGCTGGTCGACGGCAAGGTGGAGTTCGGCACCAAGGGCCCGAACAAGCGCCGCACCGTGAGCGTGGTCAGCGAAGGCTGATTCGCGGATCCCGGTTCCGCTTCGGAAAGCCCCGCTCCGGCGGGGCTTTTCGTTGATGCGGCCGGCAAGGCTAGACTTCGCGGCATCGGCTTGCCGCTTCCACCGAACGACGACACACCGGGCATACGCATGAAACTCGTGGACGAGGCTGAAATCGAAGTGATCGCCGGCAACGGCGGCAACGGCTGCGTCGGTTTCCGTCGCGAGAAGTTCATCCCGCTGGGTGGCCCTGACGGCGGCGATGGCGGCAACGGCGGCAGTGTCTGGCTGGTGGCCGACGAGAACCTCAATACGCTGGTCGACTTCCGCCACGAGCGCATCTTCAAGGCGCAGCGCGGCGAGAACGGCATGGGCCGGCAGATGTATGGGAAGGCGGGCGAGGATCGCGTTATCACGGTGCCGGTCGGCACCGTCATCATCAACGTCGATACCGACGAGACGATCGGCGATCTGGTCCGCCATGGTGATCGCCTGCTGGTGGCGCAGGGCGGCAAGGGCGGGCTCGGCAACATGCACTTCAAGAGCTCGATCAACCGTTCGCCGCGCCAGTCCACGCCGGGCGAGGAAGGCGAGCAGCGCGTGCTCAAGCTGGAGCTGAAGCTGCTGGCCGACGTGGGCCTGCTGGGGTTTCCCAATGCCGGCAAGAGCACGTTCATCCGCGCGGTGTCGGCAGCCACGCCCAAGGTGGCCGATTACCCGTTCACCACCTTGTATCCCAACCTCGGCGTGGTCAGCGTCGAGCCGCACCGCAGCTTCGTCATTGCCGACGTGCCCGGCTTGATCGAAGGGGCTGCCGATGGCGCGGGTCTGGGTACGCAGTTCCTGCGCCATCTGCAGCGCACCCGCCTGCTGCTGCACTTGGTGGACATCTCGCCGATGGAGGGCGGGGTGGAAGGCGTGTCGCCGGTCGAGCAGGTGCGTGCCATCGAGCGCGAGCTGGAGCGGCACGATCCCGAGCTGCTGGCCAAGCCGCGCTGGCTGGTGCTGAACAAGGCCGACTTGATGTTCGAGGACGAGGCGCGCGAAGCGGCCGGGCAGGTGATTGCCGAGCTGGGCTGGACGGCGCCCTGGTATCTGGTGTCCGCGCTGGGTCGCGAAGGCACGTGGCCGATCATGAAGGACGTGATGGCCTTCTTCGATCGTCTGCGCGAAGAGTCCATGGCCGACGAGGTCTGATCCGGGTGCGGCGGTCGATGCGCGCCCATGCAAAAAGCCCGGCCATGGCCGGGCTTTTTGATGCCCGCGGAAGCGCCCGGCATGCCGGTGCTTCCGGTCGGGCGGCTGCCTTGTCAGGCGGCCTTGAGCGCCTTGATGCGGGCGGTCAGGCGGCTCTTGTGGCGGGCAGCCTTGTTCTTGTGGATCAGGCCGCGGGCGCTGAAGCGGTCCAGGATCGGCTGGGCCACGGCGAAGGCGGCTTCGGCGCCGGCGGCGTCGTTGGCGTCGAGCGCCTTGATGACTTTCTTGACGGCGGTGCGCAGCATGGAGCGCTGGGCCGTGTTGCGCGCATTGCGCACAATGGTCTGCTTGGCGCGCTTCTTGGCGGACTTGATGTTGGCCACGATGGTGGTTCCTGAAAACGAAAAGTGAAGGGCAACGAACGCGAAATTATGATGGTATCAGACACTTGCGTCAACAGCCCCAAGGGCTGGCGGTTTGTCAAGGGGGCGCGCTGATGGCGGCGAGGATGCTGCGCGGGGTGATGTCGTTCAGCGGCATGACGATGGTGTCGCGGGTGCTGGGGCTGGTCCGCGACCAGGCCATCCAGGCCACGTTTGGCGCCAATGCGATGACGGATGCCTTTTGGGTGGCCTTCCGCATCCCCAATTTCATGCGTCGGCTGTTCGCCGAGGGTTCGTTCTCCACCGCCTTCGTGCCGGTGTTCACCGAGGTGAAGGAAACCCGCCCGCATGCGGATCTGCGCGAACTGATGTCGCGCGTTTCCGGCACGCTGGGGGCGATCCTGATGATCGTCGTGGCACTGGGGCTGGTGTTCGCGCCGCAGCTGGCCGACGTGTTCAGCGGCGATGGGGGCGACCCGGCCAAGTACGGCGTGCTGGTGGAACTGCTGCGGCTGACCTTTCCGTTCATCCTGTTCGTGTCGCTGACCGCGCTGGCGGGCGGGGCGCTGAACAGCTTCGACCGGTTTGCCTTCCCGGCGCTGACGCCGGTGATCCTCAACCTGTGCATGATTGCCGGTGCGCTGTGGCTGGCGCCGCGCCTGCAGGTGCCGATCCTGGCGCTGGGCTGGGCCGTGCTGGTGGCGGGGGCATTGCAGCTGGTGTTCCAGTTGCCGGCCTTGCGCGGGCTGGATCTGCTGACCCTGCCGCGCTGGGGCTGGAACCATCCTGACGTGCGTCGGGTGATGACGCTGATGGTGCCGACCCTGTTCGGCTCGTCGGTGGCGCAGGTGAACCTGCTGCTGGACACGGTGATCGCGGCGCGGCTGGCGGACGGTTCGCAGTCGTGGCTGTCGCTGGCGGACCGCTTCCTGGAGCTGCCGCTGGGCGTGTTTGGCGTGGCCCTGGGTACGGTGATCCTGCCGGCGCTGGCCCGCCACCACGTCAAGACGGACGGCGAGGGCTTCTCCAATGCGCTGGATTGGGGGCTGCGGATGACGCTGCTGATCGCCGTGCCGGCGATGTTGGCCCTGCTGTTGCTGGCCGAGCCGCTGATCGCCACCTTGTTCCAGTACCGCAGATTCACCGAATTCGATACCCAGATGACCGCATTGGCGGTTTATGGCCTGAGTTTCGGCCTGCCGGCCTTCGCGTTGCTGAAGGTGGTGCTGCCGGCCTTCTATTCGCGCCAGGACACCAAGACCCCGGTGCGCGCCGGCCTGGTCGCGCTGGTGGCCAATATGGTCTTCAACTTCATCCTGCTGGCGGTGGTTTTCCACTTCATGGTGCCGCCGGAGCTGAGGCAGCAGGGGGTGATGGTGGCCCTGGGCAAGCAGCCGGGCCTGCATCTGGCGCTGGGCATTGCCAGTGCCCTGTCCAGCTATCTGAACCTGGCGCTGCTCTGGTATTGGCTGGGCAAGACCGGGGTCTACCAGCGCCGGCCGGGCTGGGCGGGCTACCTGCTGCGCTTGGTGGTGGCCTGTACTGCGATGGTGGCGGTGCTGCTGGGCCTGCTGCATTGGTTGCCGGAGTTCACGCCGATGGATAAGTGGCAGCGTGCCAGCGCCCTGGCGCTGCTGGTCGGCGCCGGCGGTGCGAGTTATCTGCTGGCGATGATTGCGATGGGCTTCCGTCCCCGCGACCTGCGCGGGCATTGAGCCGCCCGTTATACTTCAAGGCTACACACGACAGAACCGGCCCGTATGGTCCGGATCCGGATGGAATGAGCAGGCTTTTTAGAGACGTCGAAGGCGGGGTGCTGTTCCCGCAGGGAAGCGTGGTCTGCATTGGTGCCTTCGATGGCCTGCACCTGGGCCATCGGGCGCTGGTGCGCCACGCAGTTGCCCGTGCCCGCGCCTTGGGTGTGCCAGCCGTGGCCTTGGGCTTCGAGCCGCTGCCGCGCGAGTTCTTCGCCAAGGACAACCCGCCGCCGCGCTTGATGCTGGCCCGTGACAAGGTCGCCACCCTGCGTGAGCTGGGGGTCGACAGCGTCGGCCTGCTGCGCTTTGACGCCAGGATGGCGGCGATCACTGCAGAGGACTTCGTCCGCGACATGCTGGTGCGCCGGCTCGGTGCGCGCGAAGTCTGGATTGGTCCCAAGTTCCATTTCGGCAACCGCCGTGGCGGCGATATCGCGCTGCTGCAGGCGATGGGCGCCGAGCTCGGCTTTGTCGCTGGTGAAATCGAGCCGGTGCACCTGAACG
>DMID01000151.1 GCA_003449195.1 Lysobacteraceae bacterium
TCAGGCCAAGCAGGACGCCCAGAATGCGGCCGATGCCGCCGGCCAGGCGGCGCAGGATGCCGCAGCCGCCACCGATGCCGCCGCGCATGACGCGGCCGATGCCGCCAAGGATGCGGCGGCCGATGCCAGCGCCGCCACCAAGGATGCCGTGGCCGATGCCGCCGCCGCGACTGCCGATGCCACCGGCAAGGCGGCCGACAAGGCACAAGACCTTGCGGATGCGGCCAAGGACAAGGCCAGCGAAGCCAAGGATGCCGCCGAGAAAGCCAAGGACGAAGCGAAGAAGTAATCCGCTTCGCACGCAATAACGGACGGCGGCAACCCGAAAGGCTTGCCGCCGTTTTTGCATCCAGCCGATACGACGCATGCGATGCCGATGTGGCGCGTCGGCCAACGCACGCATTCCTGCAGCAACGCCGAGGCAGGAACCGATGCCCGGCAAAAACGTCTTGACTGCGCGGACAGCCCTCTCCTCAAACGGCAGATCAGTGCCCGCCGGGTCCGCAGTTGTCGCAACCACCGCAGCCGGACGTACCGCCATTGCCGGCCGGCGGCGCAATGCGGCGGCCCAGCGCCTGCAATGGCGGGACATGCGTCTGCCGGACCAGTGGCAAGGCCACTGCCGCGCGCAGACGCCGCACGGCGCCGGGAAACTGCTTTTTTGCCACGACACCCGCACTGACCAGCACGGCCAGCGCGATGACGGCATATTGCAGAAACATCGAACCGCTCATCGGATCACGCCCCCGCCAGATGCGAAACGATCTGGTACGTCAGCATCGAAGCCAGGTACGCCATGGCGAACAGGTAGCCGGCCGCAATCGCGGTCTGCTTCCATGAATTGGTCTCGCGCCGGATCGTGGCCAGCGTGGAGATGCACATCGGCGCGTAGATGTACCAGACCAGCAGCGACAACGCGGTCGCCAGCGACCAGCCATCGTGGATCAGCGGCGACAAGGCCTGCGCGGCGGCATCGTCGTCGGCCGCCGACAGCGCATACACCGTGGCCAGCGATGCCACCGCGACCTCGCGCGCGGCCAGGCCGGGGATCAATGCGATGCAGATCTGCCAGTTGAAGCCCAGCGGCGCGAACACGAAAGCCAGCGCATGGCCGATGCGGCCGGCCAGACTGTAATCGATGGGCGGCAGCGTGGCGCCCTCCGGCGGTGCCGGGAAGGACAGCAGGAACCACAGCAGGATGGTCAGCGCCAGGATGATCCCGCCCACGCGCTTGAGGAAGATCGCCGCGCGCTCCCACAAGCCGATCATCAGGTCGTGCGGATTGGGCAGGCGGTAGGACGGCAATTCCAGCATCAACGGATGTTCGTGGCGGTCGCGGCGCCAACGCTTCATCGTCCACGCCACCAGCAAGGCACTGACCACACCCGCCGCATACAGGCCGAACAGCACCAGCCCCTGCTGGTTGAACACGCCGAACACGGTTTTCTGCGGGATGAAGGCACCGATCAGCAACGCATACACCGGCAGCCGCGCCGAACAGGTCATCAGCGGCGCGACGAGGATCGTGGCCAGGCGATCGCGCGGGTCCTGGATGCTGCGCGTGGCCATGATGCCGGGGATCGCGCAGGCAAAACTGGACAGCAGTGGGATGAACGAACGCCCGGACAGGCCGGCCGAAGCCATCATCCGGTCCAGCAGGAAGGCCGCGCGCGGCAAGTAGCCCGATTCCTCCAGCGCAAGGATGAAAGCGAACAGGATCAGGATCTGCGGCAGGAACACCACCACGCCGCCCATGCCGGCAATGACGCCGTCCACGACGAGGCTGGCAAGCGGGCCTTCCGGCAGGATCGCGGCGGCCTGCGCCCCGAGCCACTTGGTGCCGGCATCGATCAGGTCCATCAGCGGCGTGGCCCACGCATACACCGCCTGGAAAATCAGGAACATCACCACGGCCAAGGTCAGCAGACCGAACACCGGGTGCAGCAGCCAGCGGTCCAGCGCGTCGTCAATCTGCGCGGTACGCCGCGGCATTTCCACCGCGAGTGCGAGCAGGCGGCGCGTCTCGGCATGGATGTCGGCGCCGGGCGCGAGGTGCCGTTTCGGCGGTTCGAGACCCGATGCCAGCGCGTCGATCGCGGCCAGCAAGGCCTTCGCGCCGTCGCGGCGCACCGCGACGGTTTCGATCACGGGCACGCCGAATTCGCGCTCCAGCGCTTCCCGGTCGATGCGGATGCCGCGCCGGCGGGCGGCGTCGGCCATGTTCAACGCGACGATCATCGGCAGGCCGAGTTCGCGCACTTCCAGCACGAAACGCAGGTGCAGGCGCAGGTTGGTCGCATCGATCACGCACACCAGCGCATCGGGTTTCGGCTCGCCCGGATAGGTGCCACGGCACACGTCGCGCGCCACCGCTTCGTCCAGGCTCGCCGGGCTGAGGCTGTAGGCGCCCGGCAGGTCGAGCACCGCATACGAGCGGCCGGAGGGCGACACCAGCCGGCCTTCCTTGCGCTCGACGGTCACGCCAGCGTAATTGGCCACCTTCTGGCGGCTGCCGGTGAGCCGGTTGAACAACGCGGTCTTGCCGCAGTTGGGGTTGCCGATCAGCGCAAGACGCAGGGTATTGCCGCTCATGCCGGGCTCCTTTCCGTTTCGGCGGCCACCGTCTGCGGGGATTCGTCGGTGACGCCTTCGGCCGCATCGCCTTCGTGCTCGACCACCTCGTCGCGCACCAAGACCCGCGCGGCCTCGGCCCGACGCAGGGCAAAGCGCGTGTAGCCGATCTGCACCAGCAGCGGTTCGGCACCGACCGGCCCGGCCGCCACCACCTGCACCGGTTCGCCGTGGACGAAACCCAGCTCGCGCAGGCGGCGGGCGATCACGTCGCCGGGGGCGCGGTCCTGGACCGACTCGATGATGGCGGGCCGGTGCAGCGGCAGCCCGGACAACGGAACTGGACGATCCAACGTGCGACACCCAATTGGGAACAATTATCAATTGTAGCATCGTGGCACCGGCAAAGCTGACCGGAACCTGCCCCGCGGTCGGCTAGAATGCCGGCCTGTTCCGAGCCGAAAGGGTGCCTTCATGCAAGCCGATTCCGTGCGCGCGCTCGTCACCGGCGGGGTTTCCGGCCTCGGCCTGTCCGTGGCCCGGCGCATCGTCGCCGACGGCGGCAAGGTCGCCTTGCTCGACGTCAACGATGCCAAGGGCGCGGAAGCCATCGCGCTGCTCGGCGCGGCCAACAGCTGCTATCTGCACACCGACGTCACCGACGAGGCCGACGTGGCCAGCAGCGTCGCCGCCGCGCACGACGTGCTGGGCGGCCTCAATGCGGCCATCAACTGTGCCGGCATCCTCGGCGCGGGCCGCGTGCTCGGCAAGGACGAGCACGGCAACAGCCGGCCGATGCCGCTGGCCACCTTCCGCACCACCGTGCTGGTCAATCTGGTGGGCAGCTTCAACGTCGCCAAGGCGGCCGCCGAGCTGATGCAGCGCAACGCAGCGGGCGATGACGGCGAACGCGGCGTCATCGTCAACACCGCCTCGGTGGCCGCCTGGGAAGGCCAGATCGGGCAGGCCGCCTATGCCGCCAGCAAGGGCGGCGTGGTCGGCATGACCTTGCCGATGGCGCGCGAGCTGTCCCGCTTCGGCATCCGGGTGATGACCATCGCGCCGGGCATTTTCTGGACGCCGATGGTGGATGGCATGCCCGAAGCGGTGCAGCAATCGCTGTCGGCCTCGGTCCCCTTCCCTTCGCGTCTGGGCCAGCCGGACGAATTTGCCGACACCGTCGCCTTCATCCTGCGCAACCGCTACCTCAACGGCGAAACGATCCGCCTGGATGGCGCGGTGCGCCTCCAGCCCAAATAACCCTTACCACCCAGCGATCCATTCCATGAAAGCCAGCGACATCAAGAAAGGCAACGTCGTCGAATACAACAACGGCGTCTACCAGATCCGCGACATCGAACGCAGCTCGCCGCAGGGCCGCGGCGGCAACGTGCGCTTCCGTTTCATCATGTATTCCGTGCCGGGCGGGGCCAAGCTCGACGCCAGCTTCGACGCCGACGACAACCTGACCGAAGTCGAGCTGCTGCGCCGCCAGTCCACTTTTTCGTACAAGGACGGCGAGGCCTTCGTGTTCCTCGACGACGAGGACTACACCCCGTACACGCTCGATGCCGACGTGGTGGGCGACGACGCCGGCTACATCACCGACGGCCTGAACGGCTGCTACGTGCAGGTGATCGACGAGCAGCCGGTGGCGTNNAGGGCGGCACCGCCACCAAGCGGCCCAAGCCGGCCAAGCTGTCCACCGGCATCGAGATCATGGTGCCCGAGTACGTCGGCTCGGGCGAGCGCATCCTGGTCAACACCGACACCGGCGAATTCGGCGGCCGCGCCACCGAGTAACCCGGGCAGACCTGCTCACGGCGAAGGCCCGGTTGCGGCCTTCGCCGGTTGATCGGCGGGCATCACCAGCGGCGGGCCACCCGCCGCTTCGTGCAAGTCACGCAAGCGCCGGCCTATCGCGTCCAGGTTGGCATCGATGCCGTGCAAACGAGTGCGCTCGGCTTCCGGCAGCAGCGCCTCCAGCTGGTGGCGCCACGAGGCTTCGGCGGCGTCGCCGAACGCGGCATTGCGCGCATCCAGTGCCGTCTCGATGCGCATCACTTCATCCGCCTGCGGCAAGCCGTAGCCGTCGCCCGCCACCAGTTCGGCCGGGCGCCCGGCCAACCCTTCCTCGTCCAGCATGGCCCGCACCGTCG
>DMID01000111.1 GCA_003449195.1 Lysobacteraceae bacterium
GCCGAACCGGCCCGGCTGGCCTTTGCCGGTTTCGACCGCTACCGCCGCGCACTGTGGCTGACCGAAGCCGGCGCACGAGCATGGCAGGCGCTGCGCCGTGCCGCCCTCGCCGACGGCGTCGTGCTGGAAGCCATTTCGGGCTATCGCGGGCACGACTACCAACTCGGCATCTTCGAGCGCAAATTCGCGCGCGGGCTGACGCTGGCGCAGATCCTCGCGGTCAACGCCGCACCGGGTTACAGCGAGCACCACGGCGGCAACGCGCTGGACATCGGCACGCCCGGCGAGCCGCCCGCCGAGGAAAGTTTCGAACACACGCCGGCCTTCGCATGGCTGCGCGAGCAAGCCGGGAAACACGGCTTCCATCTGAGCTACCCGCGCGACAACCCCCACGGCATCGTGTACGAGCCGTGGCACTGGCGGTTCCAGCACGATGAGCCGCATTGAAATGGATCGCATCGCCTCCCTGCCCGGCATCTCCGATATAGCGGCCTTGCTGGCACTCTGGCAGGCACTGGATGCGGCCCGACGCGCGTGCCCCGATGTGTCGCCCGAGCAACTGCCCGAAACCGGAGCCTGCTTCGCCCTGCTCGCGCAAGCGCCATGGAACTGTCCCGGTTACGACCCTCAGGATGCCCGCGTCCGGCTGGACGACCCTGCCGGTCTGGATGATCTGCCGCTGGCCGCATTGCCGCCGCTGCTGACCTGGTGCGAGCGCGGTGAACGCTTCGGCGAGGGTCACTGGCGCAATGTGCTGGAGAACGGTCGGCTGGAGGCGCTGATGAAGCGACTGGCCACCCTGCACGCCGTCGCGAATGAAGCAGCGGCATTGCCGGTGCCGGCGCGGATCGACTATGCCGGACTCAACGCGCGGCAAAAGGAAAACCACAACTTCCAGAAAGTGTCTGCGCTGCTGGCCGATTACGGTTACCTCACCTTGCGCCTGAGCGATGACTGGCACGGTGCCGATTTCATCGCCCAGCACATGCAGGCGGGGCATTTCCTGCGAGTGCAGCTCAAGAGTCGCTTGACGGTAGCGCGCAAGTATCGAGGGCGAGGCTTGCACCTGTGCTTTCCGCACGGGGGAAGATGGTATCTGTGCCCGCACGACGCCTTGCTCGAACACCTGCTGGCCACCACCATGCTGGGAAGCACCGCTTCGTGGCGCGAGGACGGCCACTACAGCCAGCATGCAATCAGCCGCGCGTTGCTGGCCCATCTGGAGCGCCATCGCTTGTAGAAACCAAGCCGGCTTTGCCTGCTCAAGCACGCCAAGACAACGTACCCGGCCCGCTTCACTCCTGCGAACGTGGCGTCGGCGTGGCGGCCTGACTGCCGGCATCGGCGATGCGCCACAGGTACAGGCTGGCCCAGGTGCGATACGGCCCCCAGCGCTCGCCGCGCACGAGCAGTTCCCTGGGCGTCGGCAATGCGTCGAGCCGGTCAAGCACCTGCGCGCCCTTGCGGATGCCCAAGTCGTCAACCGGCAGCACGTCGGGGCGGCCGAGCCGGAACATCAGCATCATTTCCACCGTCCAGCGGCCGATACCACGCACGGGCACCAGCGCTGCCACGATGTCGTCGTGGTGCATCGTGGCCATCTTGCGCAATGCGGGGATCTCCCCGCGCTGCTCGCGCGCACTGAGGTCGCGCAGTGCCAGCGTCTTGTTGCCGGACACGCCGCAGGCACGCAGGCCGACATCGTCCAGCCGGGCCAAGGTATCGGCATGCAAGCGATCGCTGTCGATTGCGGCTTCAACCCGCCCGACAATCGTCGCCGCGGCCTTGCCGGAAAGTTGCTGATACAGGATCGCGCGTGCCAGCGCATCGACCGGGTCGAAGGATTTGCGCCAGCCCGGGGGTGCGGGCAATGGCCCGATCTTCTTCATCCAGCCGGCCAGCCGTCGATCGCGCCGGGCGAGGCATGCACCGGCCTCGCCGATGTCGAAACCGCGGCGCCAGCGCGGCATGTCAGCGCCTCAGCGCATCCAGCGCCCAGACCACCCAGCCGATCATCAGCAGCGTGCCCCCCGCAGGCGCCAGCGTGGTCGGCCAATGCTGCAGCACCTCACCGGCCAGGCTGCCCGAAAACAGCACTGTGCCGACCAGCAGCAGCAACAGGCCCGCCTTGCCGAACAGGCGCTCGGTCTGCGGCGCCAGCGCGGCCAATGCCAGCCCATGCCCGAAGGCGAACAGTGCGGCCATGTACAGATGCGACTGCGCTCCGGCATCGACCACGCCATGCGCGGCATAAGCGGACAACCCGACCGCGATGGCGGCCAACAGCGCACCCAGCGAGGCGAGAGGTGAAGGTTTCCGGCTGCGTCGATCGATGAACATGGTTTTCCTCTGCTGCAAGTCCAAACGCGGTGGCCGCTCCGGGAAGGCGCTTTTGCGCGGCCGAAAAAAAACGCGCCGCACGAGGCGGCGCGTTCTTGAGGCATTCAAGCCATCCGGGCAACCCGGCGACTTACTTGATCGCCCAGTAGATGTCGTAGCTGCCGTCGGCCGTGAAGGCCTTGTCCAGGCCACCCTTCCACGACTCGTAGGGGCGGTCGACGACCTCGTTGCCCTGGGTCACCGCCCAGGCACGCAGCGAGTTGCGGGCGGCATCCAGCTCGGCCATGTAGCCCGTGTAGGTGGCATGCGCGGCACGATGGGCATCCACGTGCACTACGCTGACCGGCGAACCGCCCGGGATGCTCAGCTTGAGCGCACCGGTGGCACCGGCCTTCTTGACCGGCATGGCCACGTCGAAGGCGTACTTCTCGGCGCCGAAATCGGTGGTGATGATGCGGAACGGGCCGGCGCTCTCGAGGCCGTTGGCCGCGATGGTGCGGTTGATCCACTCCAGGTTGTCCTGGATCGACTTCTTGATGGCGTCGTTGCTACGATCGATGTTACCGGCGCTGACCACCAGCAGGTTTTCTTCCGGCACGTCGACCACGCCCAGACCGGTCAGCGTGCTGCCTTCGGCGCGGTAGTCGAAATTCGGCACGCTGGCCAGCATCGTGGTCAGGCGGCCCAGGCCGAGCTTGAGGTCGTCGCCGATGGTGCGCGAGGCATACAGGCCGGCGATGCGGCCGAACAGGTTCCAGCCGTAATCGATGTCGTAGGTTTCGGTCACCTTGATGTTGCGGCCGTTCTTGCCGGTCGGCTCGAGGGTGAAGGTGACCTTCTTGTCATGGCCAAGCGAGGGGCTGTCGACCGCGATCACGACCTTCTCGCCCGGCACGCTCTCGGTGACGGTCCAGCTGCCCTTGCCCACGTAGCTCTGGGTGGCGCTGTCGTAATCAATGCGGGCACCAGTGCCTGCGGCCGGGCCGGACAGCTCGAGTTTCGTGGCCGGATCGCGCGCCATCACCGGGTTCCAGTCCTTGAAGCGCTGCATGCTGCTCAAGGTGTCGTACACGATGGTCATCTTGCGATTCGTTTCGACGCTCTCGGAGAGATGACGGTGCGAGGGAAGCACCAGCGCCACCAGCACGAACAGGCCGAGAACGATGCCCAGCGCGATCAGAAACTCGATGATACGGGTCATTACGGGGGTCTCCGGAGCCGAATCCACGGCCAGCTGATTGAGGCGAAAGTCTAATGCTAGCAGGCTTTGCCGGATGCGGGCAGCGAAATGGCAACGGTTTCCATCGCAAATTCCGCAGGGGGCCGACGACGGCACGATCACCCCGGCCGCCACCGCAAAACGGGGCCTCGCCCCTCGGTCACACCAGTTGCAGTTCGAACGCCTTGAGCACGGCCCGGGTGCGGTCGCGCACGCCGAGCTTGCTGAGGATGTTGGAGACGTGATTCTTGATCGTGCCTTCGGCCACGCCGAGCGAGCCGGCGATCTCCTTGTTGGAAAAGCCGCTGGCCATCAGCCGCAGGATCTCGGTTTCGCGGTCGGTCAACGGATCGGGCCGGTCCAGGCTGGTGAAATCGTTGCGCATGTGTTCAAGCCCGGACAACAGCCGCTGGCTCATGGCCGGCTGCACCAGCGAGCCGCCCTCGGCCACCGTGCGGATGGCGCCGACCAACTGCTCCAGCGACACGTCCTTGAGCAGGTAGCCCTTGGCGCCGGCCTTGAGCCCGGCCATCACCAGCTGGTCGTCATCGAACGTGGTCAGGATGATCGTCGGCGGCAATGTGCCGGCGCGGGACAACGCCTGCAGGGCTTCCAGCCCGGACATCACCGGCATGCGCATGTCCATCAGCACCACGTCGGGCCGGACCTGCGGCATCAGTTCGACCGCCTGCCGGCCATCGGCCGCCTCGGCGACCACCTCGATGCCGTCGTCCAGCGCCAGCAGCGAACGGATGCCTTGACGCACCAGGGTCTGATCGTCGACCAGACAGACTCGGATCATGGGGACACTCCTTCTGGCAGGCTGGGCAACAAAGGTGCAACGGACGGGACGGTGACATCCAGATGGAAGCCCTGCCCGGACACGGCATCCACCGTCATTGTGCCGCCGAGCTGGAGCACGCGCTCGCGCATGCCGCGCAGGCCGTTGCCCGGGGTGGCTGCGGCCGCCCCCACGCCGTCGTCGCGGGCATCCACGCGCACGCCGGCAGTCTCGCGCGCAACGCGTATCCACAAATTGCGCGCGCCGGCATGGCGCACCGCGTTGGTGATGATTTCCTGGATGCAGCGCAGCAATACGTGGGCCCGCTCCGGGTCGTCCACCAGCAGCGGCTCCTCGACGTCCAGATGGATCTGCGGCGAAGGCACCTGCTCGACGAGCGGGCGCAGCGCCACCGCCAGATCGATCGCGCCGCTCTCGCGCAGCTGGCTGACCGCCTCGCGCACGTCGGTGAGCAGCAGTTTGGCCAGGGCCTGGGATTGCAGCACGTGCTCCAGCGCGCGCCCTTCGGTGACATGGCTGGCCACCTCCAGGTTGAGGCTCAGCGCGGTCAGGTGATGGCCAAGCAGGTCATGCAGTTCGCGCGAGATGCGGGTGCGTTCGTTGACGCGGGCGCTTTCGGCCAGCAACACGCGGGTGGCACGCAGTTCCGCGTTCAGCCGCCGCTGCTCCTCGCGCGCCTGCGTCTGCTGGCACGCGACGTAGCTGGTGGCGAAGATGAACATCGAAAAGCCGCCATACAGCAAGGACTGCATCGTCGCTTCGAACAGCGGCATGCCGAGGATCCATCGGTAGACCGGCAATACCGCCAGCTGGCTCAGCAGCAGCCAGATCAAGCCCATCCGCGGCGGCAGAAGCCACGGAATCACCCCGGCCGCCACCATCAGCAGGATGCTGCCAAGACCGGTGCCGCTGAAAAAACTGAGCGCTATCGCGCAACCGGTCAGGACCACCAGCAATACCCGGTCGTACCAATGGGCATTGCTGCGCCCCAAGCCGCGGGTCAACCATGAATAGCAGGCACCGAAGCCCAGATAGCCGGTGAACACCCATGCGACCTGCGGTGTGCCGGGCACACCATCCAGGCCGGTGGCCTCCGGCACCACCTGAAGGTAGACCAGCGGCACGCCGACCATGCCCCACGTGAACAGGCCGGCGTAGCGCAACAGTCGGGTATGACTCAACGGCTTCCACATGGGCGCATCTTAGGGGGCGACACGGGCCGACGCCGCGGGACGGAAGTCATGGCCGGTCGCCGCCGGCGGAGGTCGCGTGCGATAATCCGGGCAGGCCGCGCTGCGGCCTCCGGATTGGCCGGAGTTTCCCCCGGAGTCAGTGAATGTCGATTGTCATCCGCGACGTGCGCGAGCATGAGCTCGATTCCGTCCTGGCCCTCAACAACAATGCCGGTTCGGCGATCCTGCCGCTGGACGAGGCCAGGCTGCGTCATTTTTACGAGCACGCCGAATATTTCCGCGTGGCCGAGCGCGACGGCAACCTGGCCGGCTTTCTGGTCGGTTTCGGCAGCGCCAGCCGGCACGACAGCAGCAATTTCGCCTGGTTCCGCGAGCGCTACCCGGATTTCTTCTACATCGACCGCATCGTGGTGGCCAGCCGGCGCCGCGGCGGCGGCGTCGGCCGGGCGTTCTATGCCGACGTGCAAAGCTATGCCGAACTGCGCCATCCGCAGCTGGCCTGCGAGGTGTTCATGGACCACGGCGCCGATGCCGCCCTGCTGTTCCACGGCAGCTTCGGCTTCCGCGAGGTCGGCCAGAACACCATGCCCGGCGTCAACGTGCGTGCCTGCATGTTGCTCAAGGACATGTGCAGCTACGAATGGGTGCGCGAAACCTACGGCGACGCCCTGCCCGCCCTGCCCTGG
>DMID01000050.1 GCA_003449195.1 Lysobacteraceae bacterium
CGAGCAGAAGCAAGGCCGGCATCGCGGCGGCGTGGATGCGCGGGCTGACGGAGCGGGCGGGCATGGCGAGGTGTCCTGTGGGGCGGCCGAGGCGATGATGCCCGGAAACGCGCGCGCCGCATCGCCGGCTTCAAGCCTTGCGTGCGGTGTCCAGTGCGCGTTTCACCTGTGCCAGTGCCGGTGCGAGCGGTGCCAGCAGTTCGGCGCTGCCGGCCTCGCGTTCGCGCTGCAACAGGCCTTCGAGCAATTGCAGGCCGGTCACCAGTGCCACGCGTTCGTCACCGTCGAAACCGCGCAGCCGTTGCACGCTCTCGAGACGGCGCGTCCAGTTCTCCGGGCAACGCCGTTCGAATTCGAGCGTGCAACGCCCCGGGCAGGGCAGGCCGTCGTCTTCGATGGGCGTGATGGTGATGCGGTAACGATGGGTGCGGGCGTTCATGGCGATGTGGTGCGGTCAACGTGAGGCCACCATAGGCGTGGACGCCACGGGCGGCGATGTTGCCGGTGCGATGGACTGTTCCAGTCCCCGCAAATGCAGACGGGACGGCCTGGGCCGTCCCGTCGTGATCCGTGTGGACCGCGCCCGTGATCAGGCAGCGGCGTCCTTCAGCTTCTTCAGCGGACGGACCTTGATCTTGACGGTGGCCGGCTTGGCGGCGAACACCTGTTCCTGCTTGGTGAACGGATTGATGCCCTTGCGCTTGGGCTTGGCCGGGACGGCCACGACGGTGATCTTCAGCAGGCCGGGCAGCACGAACGAACCGGCGCCCTTCTTGTTGACCGAGCCGGCGACGGCATGCTCGAGCGACGCCAGCACGGCCTTCACGTCCTTGGCGATCACGCCGCTGGTTTCGGCCAGGTGGGCCACCAGTGCGGACTTGCCGAGCACTTCCTTGATCGGCTTCGGCGTTGCCGGCTTGGCGGCGGCCTTCTTCGGAGCTTCTTTCTTGGGAGCCGCTTTCTTCGGTGCAGCGGCCTTTTTCGCGATCTTTGCCATGGTGATCCTGATTCCGTGCGTTGGATGGTGGTTTGGCCGATCCGGTCGGCCAGCGCAATGTAGGGCAACTGCGATGCGCCGCCAAGGCCGTTTGCGGGGGAATTGCGCATGTCCGGTGCGGTTTCCGCCCGGTGGCAGGCCTGGTCCGGGCGTGCAGGGCCGTCTCGCACACGTGGCAATAACACCGTGCCGGGCACGCTCGGCAACACATTTGGAACTTGCGAGGGTCCAAGCCATGGGTATTTCCCGTCATGCCGCCGCGCACTGGGACGGCGATCTGAAATCCGGCAAGGGCGTGTTGAACACGTCACAGAGCGGCGTGCTCGATCAGGTGCGCTACGGGTTCAACAGCCGTTTCGGCACGGAGAAGGGCACAAATCCGGAGGAGCTGATCGCGGCCGCGCATGCCGGGTGCTTCACGATGGCCTTGTCGGCCAAGCTCGGCGAGGCGGGTTTCGTGCCGGTTTCGATCGACACGCAAGCCAGGGTGGAGCTGGCGTTGGACGGAGGCCCGTCGATTGCCGCCATCACGCTGCAAACGCATGCGACGGTGCCGGGGCTTGGCGCGGATGCCTTCCATGCTATTGCCGAGGAGGCCAAGCGCAATTGCCCGGTTTCCAGGGCGTTGGCGGCGGTGCCGATCGCGCTCGATGCGGTGCTCGACGGCTGAGGCCTGCGCCGGAAATCACGCACGACGTGCCGGACGTATCCGGCATGGCGGGTTAGGATCGTTGCCTGCCACCCAGCCCGGAGACGTGCCCATGCTGCGCCCGCTTGTCCTTGCCTGTGCCTGCTTTTGCGTGCCCGCTGCCGTTGCCGCGCCCCAGACCTTGCTGACGGCCGCGTCGATCCGCACGTCCGATCCTGCCAGGCCGCAGGCCACGGCCCTGGTGTGGGACGAAAACGGCAGGCTGCTCGATGTCGGCGACGCGGTGGCATTGCGCGGCAAATATCCGCAGGCCGAGCGCATCGATGCCGGGCAGGTCACGGTGATCCCCGGTTTGATCGATGCGCACGGCCACGTGATGGGCCTGGGCTATGCGCTGATGCGCGCCGATCTGGTCGGCGCGACCGACAAGGCCGAAGTCGTGCGCCGCCTGCAGGCCTATGCCGCCACGTTGCCGGCGGGAGCCTGGCTGCTCGGTACCGGCTGGGACCAGAACGACTGGCCCGACAAGGCCTTCCCGACCGTGGCCGACCTCGACGCCGCGTTTCCGGATCGCCCGGTCTGGCTGGAGCGGGTGGACGGGCATGCCGGCTGGGTGAACAGTGCGGCCTTGAAACGGGTGCAGGCCAAGGCGGTCCGTCCGCTGGCCGGTGATTGGCAACCCGATGGCGGCCGCATCGAGCGGCGCAACGGTCGGCCCACGGGCGTGTTCGTCGACGATGCGATGTCGCTGGTGCAGGCGGTGCTGCCGGTGCCCGACGAGGCCTATCGCAGCGAAGCCCTGCAGCGCGCATTGGCCGCCATGGCGCGCGACGGGCTGACCGGCGCGCACGACATGGGTACCTCGCGCGAGGATCTGGCGACGATGGCGCGTTTCGCCGACGAGGGCCAGCTCACCGCGCGCATCGATGCCTACGCCGATGGCGGCAGCGATGCATTGGCCGACCGCTGCCGCGACGGCGCCTACGTGCATCCGTCCGGGCGGCTGGAGATGAAGGGCGTCAAGCTGTTCATGGATGGCGCGCTCGGCAGTCGCGGCGCGGCCTTGTTACAGGACTACAGCGACGACCACGGCAACCGCGGCCTGCTGGTCACCGACCCGAAGCGCTATGGCGAGCTGGTCGCGCAGGCCAAGGCCTGCCACCTGCAGGTGGCCACCCACGCCATCGGCGACCGCGCCAACCGCATCGTGCTGGATACCTACCAGCGCGTGCTCGGAGCCGATGCGCAAACCGACCACCGCTGGCGCGTCGAGCATGCGCAGATCGTCGATCCGGCCGATATTCCGCGTTTTGCGCCGCTGGGCGTGATTGCCTCGATGCAGCCCACCCACGCCACTTCGGACATGCCCTGGGCCGAGGCGCGCCTGGGTCGCGAGCGCCTGACCGGTGCCTACGCGTGGCGCAGCTTCCTCGATAGTGGCGCGCATCTGGCGCTGGGTTCGGATTTCCCGGTCGAATCGCCGGACCCGCGGCTGGGGCTGTATGCCGCCGTCACCCGCCAGGATGCCGACGGCCAGCCGCCGGGCGGCTGGTTGCCGGAGCAGCGCCTCAGTGCCGCCGAAGCCTTGCGCGGGTTCACCGCCGATGCCGCGTGGGCCGGCCACGACGAGGCCGAGGTCGGCATGCT
>DMID01000256.1 GCA_003449195.1 Lysobacteraceae bacterium
GCCTGGCGCATCGACCCGGCGCGTGGCGACGATTTCCGCGGTGCCGGCTACGGGGCGGCGGCCGTGGCGGGCTACCCGAGCCTGACCGTGCCGATGGGCTCGCGCGATGGCCTGCCGCTGGGCCTGACCTTCATGGGGCGCGCGTGGAGCGAACCGCGCCTGCTTGAACTCGGCTACGCCTACGAACAACGCACGCTGGCGCGCACGCCTCCCGCCTTCCTCAAGACACTGCCGCACCCGCACTGATCTGCGCCGCCACCGGCGCGCATCCAGCCCGCGGAGCCAAGCCGCGCACTCCCGCCTGCGGCATCACGCCTGGGCGGTCACCTGACGCTTGCGCACGATGGCCATCGCGATTTCCAGCGACTGCTCGTAATTCAGGCGCGGATCGACGGTGGACTGGTAACAACGCGCCAAGTCCTCGTCGGTGAGGTCGCGCGCACCGCCGGTGCATTCGGTGACATCCTCGCCGGTCAGCTCCAGATGCATGCCGCCCAGACGGGTGCCGGCGGCGGCGTGGATGTCGAACGCGGATTCCACCTCGCCGAGGATGTTGTCGAAACGGCGCGTCTTGTAGCCGTTGCGGGTGCTTTCGGTATTGCCGTGCATCGCATCGCACACCCACAGTACCCGGCGCCCGTCGCGTTTCACCGCCTCGAGCAAGGGCGGCAATTTGTCGCCGATGATCTTCGCCCCCATGCGGTGGATGAAGGTCAGCCGGCCCGGCTCGTCGTCCGGGTTGAGCACGTCGATCAGACGCAGCAGCTGGTCCGGGTCCACCGACGGGCCGACCTTCAACGCGATCGGATTGCGCACGCCGCGCAGATATTCCACGTGCGCGCCATCGACCGCCGCGGTGCGCATGCCGATCCACGGGTAATGCGTGCCCAGGTTGAACCAGCCCGGCTGGCGCGGCACCTGCCGGGTCAGCGCCGCTTCGTAATGCAGCAGCAAGGCCTCGTGCGAGGTGTAGAAATCGACCCGCCGCAGGTTGTGGATCTGCGCACCGGACAGGATTTCCATGAACTGCACCGAATCCTGCACCGCCGCGGCCATGCGCTGGTAGTCGGCCGCCCGCGGCGAATACCCCACCCACGACAGGTTCCAGTATTCGGGGTGCCGCAGGTCGGCAAAACCGCCATCGACCAATGCGCGCACGAAGTTCATCGTCAATGCCGAATGCGCATGCGCCTCGATCATGCGGTGCGGGTCGGGCACTCGGGCTTCGGCCGTGAATTCGGGCCGGTTGACCACGTCGCCGCGATAACTCGGCAGCGTCACCCCATCGCGCGTCTCGCTGTCCGAAGAGCGTGGCTTGGCGTACTGCCCGGCAAACCGGCCGACACGGATCACCGGCACGCGCATGCCGTGCGTCAGCACCAGGCTCATCTGCAGCAAGACCTTGAGCCGGTTGGAAATGCGCGAAGACTCGCATTCGTCGAAACGCTCGGCGCAGTCGCCGCCCTGCAGCAAGAAACGCTTGCCTTCCTGCGCCTCGGCCAATTGCTGCTTGAGCGCAAGGATTTCCCACGACGTCACCAGCGGCGGCAGGCGCCGCAACTCGGCCAACGTGGCCTCCAACCGGCCGGCATCCGGATAGACGGGCATCTGCAGGGCGGTATGCGCATGCCAGCTGTCGGGCCTCCAGGCTTGGTCGGAAACGGAAACCGGCGACGGGAACGGCGAAGCGGACATGGGGAACGGACTCCTGTGAACCGGGCCATCATCGCAGAGCGTTTGCCGGCGGCAAAATGTTTCTTCCGACATGTTTCCGACCTGGTTGAACCGCAGGAAAAGCCGGTTGGGCGGGCATGACTTCCGGGCTAGGCGGGGATGAGACGATGAGAGGACGTTATTAAGTAACAATTCCTTCCCCCAAGACCGCATGCCGATGAATACCTCCCGCCTCCTCCTTGCCACCGCCATCAGCCTGGCACTGGCCTCCGCCGTCGCCCCGGCCTTTGCCGACGATGCTCCCGCCGCCGCGTCTCCAACATCGTCCGGCGTCACCGATCTGGATGCGGTGCAGGTCACCGCCAAGCTCGAAGCCGCGCGCAATGCGCTGTCGCCGGACATCGGCAGCAGCCAGTTCACCTTGTCCGCCGAAGACATCCAGAAACTTCCTCTCGGCGGCTCCACGCCGATGAATCAGGTTCTGCTGCAAGCTCCCGGTGTGGTGCAGGACTCCTACGGCGGCGTCCACGTGCGCGGCGACCACGCCAACCTGCAGTACCGCATCAATGGCGTGATCCTGCCCGAATCGATCTCCGGTTTCGGCCAGATGCTGGACCCGCGCACGGTACAGAGCATGCGCCTGCTCGACGGCGCCCTGCCTGCACAATTCGGCGACCGCACCGCTGCCGTGGTCGACATCACCACCAAGAACGGCACCCAGCTCGGCGACGGCGGCAACGTCGGCATCACCAGCGGCTCGTTCGGCAAGATCAATCCGTTCGCTTCGACATGGGGCAGCCAAGGCCGTTGGAGCTGGTTCGCCACCGGCAATTACGACCAGGACAAGGTCGGCCTGGAAAACCCGACCGACAGCCGCACCCCGCTGCACGACAAGACCCATCAGGGCAAGGGCTTCTTCGACCTGAGCTACCTCGCCAGCGAAAACACCCGCATCAGCCTGATGGCCGGCTTTGCCGACAACCGCTTCCAGATTCCGGACAACCCGGGGCAGGAACCGGCCTTCGACGATCTCGGCAGCACCTCTTACGACTCCTCCCGGCTCGACGAGAACCAGCAGGAGAACACCCGCTTCGCCACCCTCGTGCTGCAGGGCCTGATCGGCAACACCTCGTACCAGCTCTCGGCCGGCCAGCGCTACAGCAGCGTGGCCTTCGAACCCGACGTGACCGGCGACCTGATCTTCGACGGCGTGGCCTCCAACGTGAACCGCAGCAACCGCGCCAACACCTTGCAGGCCGACTTCTCCACGCCGCTGGGCGACAGCCATACCCTGCGCTACGGCGTGTATGGCGATTACGAGCAAGTCTCGGCACGCAACGACTCCTGGGTGTTCCCGGCCGACGCCGACGGCAACCAGTCCGGCAATGTGCCCGAGTTGATTCCCGATGCCAGCCGCTTCCATGCCAGCACCGCTGCGGTATACGTGCAGGACGAGTGGAAGATTGGCGACGACTGGATCGTCAACTACGGCGCGCGCGGCGACCGGTTCAAGGCTTTCGGTCGCAGCGAGGGCCAGCTCAGCCCGCGTCTGGGCGTGGTCTGGCACGCCACCGACAGCACCACGTTCCACGCCGGCTATGCCCGCTATTTCACCCCGCCGGCCACCGAGTTGATCTCCGGCTCCGACATCGCCTTGTACGACGGCACCACCAACCAGCAGGTCTCCGCCGGTGCGCTGGTCCCGCTGAGCGAACGCAGCGACTACTACGACCTGGGCATCTCGCAGAACATCGGCAACCATCTCACTCTCGGCCTGGACGCCTACGACCGCCTGGTCGACCGCCTGCAGGATGAAGGCCAGTTCGGTGCCGCTTACGTCTATTCCACCTTCAACTACCGCCATGGCCACATCCACGGCCTGGAATTTTCGGCCGACTACGACAACGGCCCATTCAGCGCCTACTTCAACGCCGCCTACAGCCGCGCGATGGGCAAGCAGGTAATGACCGGCGCCTACAACTTCGATCCGGACGCGCTGGCCTACGTGGCCGACCACTGGATCCACCTCGACCACGACCAGAAGTTCACGTCGTCCGGTGGCCTCAGCTACCGCTTCTCCGACGGCACGCGGCTCGGTGCCGATTACCTGTTCGGCAGCGGCCTGCGCACCGATACCGACACCGTGCCCAATGGCGGCGAGCTGCCCTCCTACTTGCAGCTGAACCTGAGCGCGGGGCACGACTTCGACATCGATGGCCACACCCTGCATGCACAACTGGCAGTGGTGAATGCGCTGGATCGTAGCTACCAGCTGCGCGACGGCGGCGGCATCGGCGTGTTCGCCCCGCAATGGGGCCCGCGTCGCGGGGCCTACCTCACCCTGCAGCAGGATTTCTGATCGCGGCCGCAGACTGGCCACATGGCAGGTGCCAAGCACGCCTGCCGGGCCTGCAACACGAGACGACGCGGGGCGATCCGACAGGGTCGCCCTGCCTGCATCCCGCGCATGGGAAAACCGACCAGGCACGACTCACTTCGCGCCTTCGCCCTCGCAGGCGGACAAGTCCGGGCTCACTATGCCTTGACGCGATGCCGCAGGTCACGGCGCAGGGCATCGAATTCCTCCGTTCCCCGAGCATGCAGCCGGCGACGAAGCCGGATGCCCATGCTTTTCCGGCAGATCCAGCACCATGTCGACAGAGACATCTCCTCGCCCCGACTTCGATGCATTGCCAGCTTTGCGGCAGGCCCGGGCCAGCCGCAAAAGCGTTCGCGTCAACGGCGTCGCGACAACCCGGCCAGCAGCGCCCACACCGCCAGCAAGACGAACCAGATCAGGCTCCATGCCGGCATCGCCATGCCGAGGAAAGTCCAGTCCACCTTGGCGCACTCGCCCGAGCCGGTGAACACCTTGCGGATCACGTCGGCAAACGGGAAAGCCTGCATCATGTAGGACAGGTCCGGACCGCAAGCCGGCACCTGATCGGCAGGCAGGTGCTGCAGCCATACGTGGCGGCCGGCGATGCCGATGCCGGCCAATGCAGGCAACAGCGCCAGTACCGTCCAGAACGCACGCCAGCCGCGCCGCTTCGGACCGAACAAGCCCCCCAGCAGAAACGCCACGCCCAGCACGATGAAGGCCCCGCGCTGGAACGTGCACAGCGGGCACGGCAACAGGCCACCGTAGTACTGCGTGTAAAGCGCATAGGCCAGCAAGCCGGCGCACGCGACAAAGCCGGCCAGGAAGCGAGCACGTAAAGACCAGGACATCGGATTCATCGGGCGACTCGGCATTGGATCTGCCGGCATTATCGCCGCCAGCCCTGAAAGCAGAAACCCCGGCAGGGCCGGGGCTTCTGGAATGCAGCGTGTTGCGGAAAGTGCCTTGGCTTACTCGGCCACTTCCTCGGCAACGGCGGTCGGGCGGTCGACCAGCTCGACGTAGGCCATCGGCGCATTGTCGCCAGCGCGGAAACCGCACTTGAGGATGCGCAGGTAGCCACCCGGACGGGTCTGGTAACGCGGGCCCAGCGTGGTGAACAAGGTGCCGACGGCTTCCTTGTCGCGCAGACGGGCGAAGGCAAGACGGCGATTGGCAACGCTGTCGACCTTGGCCATGGTGATCAGCGGCTCGGCAACGCGGCGCAACTCCTTGGCCTTCGGCAGCGTGGTCTTGATCAGGCCGTGCTTGATCAGCGAGGAGGCCATGTTCTTGAACATCGACTCGCGATGTGCGCTGGTGCGGCTGAACTTGCGGCCGGATTTCTGGTGACGCATGGTCGTGTTTCCTGGAAAGTGATGTGAAGGATGAAGCCCTGTATTTCGCTGTCGCCATCCTGGCGTTGCCACATGGACTGCGGTTGGTCCGAGCCGGCATCCCTTGCCGGTTTTCGCCGCAGGCTTTCGCGCCTGTCGGCTGGTGACCCGGGATCCGGGTCAAGCCGTCCTTGGACGGCGACAGGCGGGGGAGCCCCGCCTGCAAATCCCGCTGCACATCAGGACGGACCTGCGTGCAGCGGTCGAATCGACACTCAGCCGAGCATGCCGTGCTGGGCGACGCCGGCCGGAGGCCAGTTCTCCAGCTTCATGCCGAGCGAAAGGCCGCGCTGGGCGAGCACTTCCTTGATCTCGGTGAGCGACTTCTTGCCCAGGTTCGGGGTCTTGAGCAGCTCGACCTCGGTCTTCTGGATCAGATCGCCGATGTAGTAGATGCTCTCGGCCTTGAGGCAGTTGGCCGAACGCACGGTCAGCTCCAGATCGTCGATCGGGCGCAGCAGCACCGGATCCACGCCGCCGGTCTGCTGCTTCGGTGCGCCGCGGTCGCGGTGCGTGAAGTCGCCAAAGACCGACAACTGGTCGGTGAGGATGTCGGCAGCGGTGCGCACGGCTTCCTCGGCATCGATCGTGCCGTTGGTCTCGATCTCGAGGACCAGCTTGTCCAGATTGGTGCGCTGCTCGACGCGCGCAGCTTCCACCGCGTAAGCAACGCGGCGCACCGGCGAGAACGAAGCGTCCAGCACCAGACGGCCGATCGCGCGAGCCTCTTCATCGGGACGGCGACGGGCGGCAGCCGGCTGATAGCCGAAACCGCGCTCGATCTTCAGGCGCATGTTCAGCGCCGTGTCCTTGGTGAGATGGCAGATCACGTGGTCGGGATTGAGGATCTCGACGTTGTGGTCGGTCTTGATGTCGGCCGCAGTGACGACACCCGGGCCCTGCTTGGCCAGCGACAGCGTGGCGCTGTCACCGGTATGCATGCGGATGGCGACGTCCTTGAGGTTCAGCAGGACTTCCAGGACATCCTCCTGCAGGCCTTCGACCGTGGTGTACTCGTGCAGCACGCCGTCGATCTCGACTTCGGTGATCGCGAAGCCGGGAATGGACGAAAGCAGCACGCGGCGCAGGGCATTGCCCAGCGTATGGCCATACCCGCGTTCCAGCGGCTCGATCACGACCTTGGCCCGATTCTCGGACAGGCGTTCGATCTGCGGGCCACGGGGACGCAGAACCTGATTGGCGATAACCGTCATGTTTGCGGATTCTCCTGAGAACTCCCCGGCCTGCCGGCCGGAGAGCCCTGCCAAAGTGGATTACTTCGAGTACAACTCGACGATCAGCGCTTCGTTGATGTCCGAAGGCAGGTCGGCCCGATCCGGGACGGCCTTGAAGATGCCGGCGAACTTCTTGGCATCGACCTCGATCCACGACGGGCTGAGGTCGTGCTGTTCGGCCAGCGTCAGCGACTCCTGGACGCGCAGCTGCTTCTGGGCCTTCTCGGACAGCGTGATCGCGTCGCCGGCCTTTACCTGATAGGACGGCAGGTTGACGGACTTGCCGTTCACCAGCACGCCGCGGTGCGAAACCAGCTGGCGAGCCGACGGACGGGTCACGGCAAAGCCCATGCGGTAGATGACGTTGTCCAGACGGGTTTCCAGCAACTGCAGCAGGTTCTCGCCGGTGTTGCCCTTCTTGGTCGAGGCCTTCTTGTAGTAGTTGCGGAACTGGCGCTCCAGCAGACCGTAGATGCGCTTGACCTTCTGCTTCTCGCGCAGCTGGGTGGCGTAGTCGGAGAGCTTGCCCTTGCGCGCGGTGGCGCCATGCTGGCCGGGCTTCTGCTCCAGCTTGCACTTGGAGTCCAGCGCACGGGCTGGGCTCTTCAGGGACAGGTCGGCGCCTTCACGGCGCGCGAGCTTGCAGGTAGGACCGATATAACGAGCCATTTCTCATCGCCCCCTTAGACGCGGCGCTTCTTCGGCGGACGGCACCCGTTGTGCGGGATAGGCGTCACGTCGATGATGTTGGTGATCTTGTAGCCGACGTTGTTCAGCGAACGAACGGCGGATTCGCGCCCCGGGCCCGGGCCCTTGACACGCACTTCCAGCGACTTCACGCCGTAGTCCAGCGCAGCCTTGCCGGCCTTTTCGGCGGCAACCTGCGCGGCGAACGGGGTCGACTTGCGCGAACCGCGGAAACCCGCGCCGCCCGAAGTCGCCCACGACAGGGCGTTGCCCTGACGATCCGTGATGGTGACGATGGTGTTGTTGAAGGAAGCGTGGACGTGAGCGACACCGTCGCTGACGACGCGCTTGACCTTCTTCTTGGTCTTTACTGCTGCCGGCTTTGCCATGACGTGCCTCCGTTACTTCTTGATGGCCTTGCGCGGACCCTTGCGGGTGCGTGCATTGGTACGGGTGCGCTGACCACGCAGCGGCAGGCCGCGGCGATGACGCAGGCCGCGGTAGCAGCCCAGGTCCATCAGACGCTTGATGGCGATGCCGATCTCGCGGCGCAGATCGCCCTCGACCACGTAATGGGCCACTTCGGCGCGCAGGCGCTCGATTTCGGGCTCCGACAAATCACGAATCTTGGTGGTGACCGGGACGCCGGCCGATTCGCAAACCTTCTTCGACCGGGTACGGCCGATACCATAGATGCTCTGCAACCCCACCCAGACATGCTTCTGGGCCGGCAGGTTGACACCCGCAATACGCGCCATGACGCGACTCTCCGACTGTGTTGGGCGAACTGGACGCATTCGCCAGGACAGGCGAACCCGCAGTTCAGGTAGAGTGAACTGGTAATACTAGCAATATCCCGGGTTGTTTGGAAGCCCGCGGAGCTGGATGCTCCGTGAACCCGGCATGGGGAGAGTGCCCATGCTCCGGCGCCGGCCCCTGCTGGCCCGATCGATGTCCTGATCAGGCCGTCCGCGCTCCTCTAGCGCGGATCGGCAGGAACACACTCGCACGCGGGATGCCGTGCGAGCCGCCCATTGTGTTTGGCGGGATCAGCCGCGGGCGAAACCGCCGCGCGAACCGCCCTTCAGGTTGGCCTTCTTCAACAGGCTTTCGTACTGATGCGACATCAGGTGCGCCTGGATCTGCGCGATGAAGTCCATCACCACCACGACCACGATCAGCAACGAGGTGCCACCGAAGTGGAACGATGTGCTCAACTGCGTGCGCATCACTTCGGGCAGCAGGCAGACGATGACCAGGTAGATCGAACCGGCCGCAGTCAGGCGCGTCAGCACGCCATCGACGTAATCGGCGGTTGCACGACCGGGACGAATGCCCGGGATCAGTGCGCCGGACTTCTTCAGGTTGTCGGCGGTTTCCTGAGAATTGAACACCAGCGCCGTGTAGAAGAACGCGAAGCCGATGATCAGCGCGGCAAAGACGATCATGTGCAGCGGTTCGCCCGGAGCCAGCGCGTTGGAGATGCGCTGCAGCCACGTGGCCGACGTCGCCTGACCGGACCACTGCGCCAGCGTGGCAGGGAAGGCCAGGATGCTCGACGCGAAAATCGGCGGAATCACGCCCGCCATGTTGAGCTTCAGCGGCAGGAACGAAGTCTGGTTCTGGTAGGCGTTGCGGCCACCCTGGCGACGCGCATAGTTCACCGTGATCCGGCGTTGGCCGCGCTCGACGAACACCACGAACAGGGTGAAAGCCAGCACCGTCACGACGATCAACAGCAACGACAGGAAGCTGATGTTGCCGTCGCGGAACTTGGCAAGCGTGTCGATCACCGCGGCCGGCAAGCCCGCAACGATGCCCGAGAAGATGATCAACGACACACCGTTGCCGATGCCGCGCTCGGTCACCTGCTCGCCCACCCACATCAGGAACAGCGTGCCCGCCGTCAGCGACACGATCGCCGTCAGCACGAAGCCGAGGCCCGGCGAATACACCACCGGCGCGCCGCCCGGCGCAACCTGGTGCTGCAACGCCATCGCGATGGAACCGCCCTGCACCACCGCCAGCAGCACCGCGCCGTAACGCGAGTACTGGGTGATCTTGCGCCGGCCCGACTCGCCTTCCTTCTGCAGCGCCTTCAGCGCCGGAAAGATGTGCACGCCGAGCTGGATCACGATGGACGCGGAGATGTACGGCATCACGTTCAGCGCGAACACGCTGAAGCGATGCAGGGCGCCGCCCGAGAACATGTTGAACATGTCCACGATGCCGCCGCCCTGCTGCTGCATCATCGCCAGCATGGCATCGGGGTTGACGCCGGGCACCGGCACGTAACAGCCGATGCGATACACGATCAGCGCGCCGACCACGAACAGCAAACGCTGCCGCAGCTCGGTGAACTTGCCCGCGCCGCCCATTGCCCCGATGCCCGCTTGCGCCATCTGCCGCTTACTCCTCGATGCTGCCGCCAGCGGCGACGATCACGGCCTTGGCACCGGCCGTGGCGGCGATGCCCTTCAGCACGAATGCCTTGGTCACGTCGCCCTTCTTGACGATCTTGGCCTTCTTCGCGGTGCTCGGCACCAGCTTGGCGGCGCGCAGCGCGGCGAAGTCGATCGTGCCGGCCTCCAGCTTGTCCAGCTGATAGGACAGCACTTCGGCAGTGTCCTTGGCCAGCTTGGAGCGGAAACCGATCTTCGGCAGACGGCGCTGCATCGGGGTCTGGCCGCCTTCGAAACCGGCCTTGATCTTGCCGCCACCCTTGCGGGCGAACGAACCCTTGTGACCGCGGCCGGCGGTCTTGCCGAGGCCGGAGCCGATGCCGCGGCCGACGCGGGTGCGTTCGGTGCGGGCGCCCGGAGCCGGGCTCAAATCATTCAGACGCAGAGTCATGGGATCACTCCTCAACCTGGACGAGGTACTGAACCTTGTTGATCAGGCCGCGAACCTGCGGGCTGTCCTTCAGTTCACGCACATCGTTGAGCTTGTTCAGGCCCAGCGCACGCACCGACAGGCGGTGACGCGACTGGGTACCACGCAGGCCGCGCACCAGGCGCACCTTGACGGTCTTGGACTCGTTAGCCATTGAGGAGTTCCTCCACCTTCTTGCCGCGCTTGGCCGCAATCTTGGCCGGCGACTGCGCATCGGCCAGGCCACGCAGGGTGGCACGGACGAGGTTGATCGGGTTGCGCGAACCGGTGGCCTTGGCCAGCACGTTCTTCACGCCCACCGCTTCGAGCACGGCACGCATCGCGCCGCCGGCGATCACGCCGGTACCTTCCGAGGCCGGCTGCATGAACACGCGGGCCGCACCGTGGCCGGACTTGACCGGATGCCACAGGGTGCCGTTGTTCAGGTCGACGCTGACCATCGTCTTGCGGGCATGTTCCATCGACTTCTGGATCGCGACCGGCACTTCGCGCGCCTTGCCGTAACCGAAACCGACCTTGCCCTCGCCGTCGCCGACCACGGTCAGCGCGGTGAAGGTGAACTGGCGGCCGCCCTTGACGGTCTTGCTGACGCGGTTGACCGCGACCAGCTTTTCGATCATGCCGTCGTCGATTTTCTCTTCGCGGTTGCGATCACGATCGCGGCCGCGCGGAGCACGTTCTTCTGCCATGGTGAATTCCTAGTGTTGGGTATGTACGGCCATGGGCCGCTTGTCGTTGTGGTCTAGCAGCGTTGGACCGGACGCGATTGCAGAAGAATCGCGCCGTCCGGCACAGCCCGTGCCGGCAGGAACGGCGGACGGGAGACAACTCCTGCCCGCCATCGGATCAGAACTTCAGGCCGGCTTCGCGCGCCGCATCGGCCAACGCCTTCACGCGACCGTGGAAGCGGTAGCCCGAGCGGTCGAAAGCGACCTTCTCGATGCCCGCAGCCTTGGCACGCTCGGCAATGATGCGACCCACCTTGGCGGCGGCATCGGCATTCTTGCCGTTCTTCAGGCCGTCCTTGACGTCGGCCTGCAGCGTGTTGGCGGCGGCGATCACCTTGGCGCCGTCGGCGGTGAACACCTGGGCGTAGAGATGCTGGCTGGTGCGCAGCACCGACAGGCGCGGCACACCGAGTTCGCGAATGTGCGCACGGGTCGACTTGGCGCGGCGCAGACGGGCAATGTTCTTGTTGATGCTCATGGTTGATGTCCTCGGAAAGCGGATCGGCTGCGGTCAGGACCGCATTACGCCTTCTTGGCTTCCTTGCGAATGATGACCTCGTCCGAATACTTCACGCCCTTGCCCTTGTAGGGCTCCGGCGGGCGGAAGCCACGGATCTTGGCGGCAACTTCGCCGACGCGCTGCTTGTCGGCACCCTGGACGACGATCTCGGTCTGACTCGGGGTGGCCAGCGTGATGCCCTCCGGCGCGACGAACACGACCGGATGCGAGAAACCCAGCGACAGGTTCAGGTCCTTGCCCTGCATGGCGGCACGGTAACCGACGCCGACCAGCTCGAGCTTGCGCTCGAAGCCTTCGGACACGCCCTTCACCATGTTGGACAGGATCGCGCGGACGGTGCCGGTGATCGCGTCGTGCGCGGCATCGACCGGCGACAACAGCGCATGGCCGTCCTCGATCTTGACCTCGACACCAACCGGCTTGGCCAGCGACAACGTGCCCTTCGGGCCCTTGACGCTCACCGACTCGGCCTGGATGTTCAGTTCGACGCCCTTGGCCAGGGCGATCGGCTTCTTGGCTACACGGGACATTCTGCTTCCTCCCTTAGGCCACGAAGCACAGGACTTCACCACCAACGCCGGCCGCACGGGCCTGCGCATCGGTCATGATGCCCTTGGACGTGGTAACGATGGCAATGCCGAGGCCGCCAAGCACCTTCGGCAGTTCGCTCTTGCCGCGGTACTGGCGCAGGCCCGAACGCGAAACGCGCTTGAGCGTATCGATGACCGGACGGCCCTCGAAATACTTCAACACGATTTCCAGCTCGGACTTGTTGTTGCCGGCCGGCACGACGCGCAGGTCGGCGATGTAGCCTTCGGCCTTCAGCACGCCGGCGATGGCGACCTTGATCTTGGACGACGGCATCTTCACCGTCTGCTTGCCGACGGCGGCCGCATTCTTGATGCGGACCAGCATGTCGGCGATGGGATCAGTCATGCTCATGGATTCACCTTATGAGTAGCACCGATATCCGCTTTCGCGAAATCTCGAATTGTCCTGGGAAGGCCAGGGCCTCGTTTTCCAGAAGGAAAACCCGCAACGGCAACGCCGCTCCCGATGAAGGGGCAGCATTGTACAACATTCCCGATGTCGATGCCCGGGCCGGCATCAGCTCCTCGAGGAAGCCGATGCAGACCGCGGGATCAGGTCACCAGCTGGCCTTGCGCAGGCCCGGCACGTCGCCACGCATGGTGGCTTCACGCAGCTTGTTGCGGCCAAGGCCGAACTTGCGATAGACGCCACGCGGACGGCCCGACACTTCGCAGCGGTTGCGCTGACGGCTCGGCGAGGAGTCGCGCGGCAGCTTCTGCAGCTTCTCGGCGGCCTGGATCTTCTCCTCGTAGGAGGCATCCTGGCTGGAGACGATCTTCTTCAGTTCGGCGCGCTTGGCGGCGAACTTCTTGGCCAGCTTTTCCCGCTTGATGTCGCGGTTGACCATGGAGGTCTTTGCCATGTCTGTATTCCTCGACGTGTCAGTTGCGGAACGGGAACTTGAAGGCTTCGAGAAGCGCCTTGGCTTCCGCGTCGGTCTTCGCCGTGGTGGTGACGGCGATATCCATGCCGCGGAGCGCGTCGACGGCGTCGAAGTCGATTTCCGGGAAGATGATCTGTTCCTTCACGCCCATGTTGTAGTTGCCGCGACCGTCGAACGAACGGCCGGACACGCCACGGAAGTCGCGCACGCGCGGCAGGGCGATGTTGACCAGACGGTCCAGGAACTCGTACATGTGAGCACGACGCAAGGTGACCTTGCAGCCGATCGGCCAGCCGTCACGGATCTTGAACGAAGCCACCGAGATGCGGGACTTGGTCACGATCGGCTTCTGGCCGGAGATCTTGGCCATGTCGGCCACGGCGTTTTCCAGGATCTTCTTGTTGGTCGCGGCCTCGCCCACGCCCATGTTGAGCGTGATCTTGACGAGCTTCGGCACTTCCATGGGATTGGCGTAGCCGAACTTCTTCGTCAGCGCCGATACCACTTCTTCCTTGTAGAACTTTTCGAGACGGGTGGTCATGACCTCATTCCTCAGGCGTCGAACGCCTCACCGCTGGAGCGGAACACACGCAGTTTGCGTCCATCCTCCAGCACCTTGAAACCGATGCGCTCGCCCTTGCCGGTGGCAGGGTTGAACGGCATCACGTTGGAAATGTGGATCGAGGCTTCACGCTCGACCACGCCGCCAGCCTGACCGGCCTGCGGATTCGGCTTGGTGTGCCGCTTGACGACGTTGACGTTGGAGACGACCACGCGGTCACCCTCCACGCGCACGACTTCGCCCTGCTTGCCCTTGTCCTTGCCGGCGGTGACGACCACCTGGTCGCCCTTCTTGATACGGTTTGCCATGTCTGTGTCCTCCGCTCAGAGCACTTCGGGCGCGAGCGAAATGATCTTCATGAACTTCTCGGAACGCAGCTCACGGGTAACCGGTCCGAAGATACGGGTGCCGATCGGCTCCTGCTTGTTGTTCAGCAGGACGGCGGCGTTGCCGTCGAAGCGGATCAGCGAACCGTCGGCACGACGCACGCCCTTGCGGGTGCGCACCACGACGGCGTCGTAGACTTCGCCCTTCTTGACCTTGCCACGCGGGATCGCGTCCTTGACCGTCACCTTGATGATGTCGCCGATGCCGGCATAACGGCGCTTGGAGCCGCCCAGCACCTTGATGCACATCAGTTCCTTGGCGCCGGAGTTGTCGGCGGCGTCGAGGTAGCTCTGCATCTGGATCATGATTCAGATCTCCCTTATTCGGCCGCGCGGGTGACGATTTCCACCACGCGCCAGTTCTTGGTCTTGGACAGCGGCGCGATCTCCGTCACGCGCACGACATCGCCTTCCTTGCAGGCGTTGTCGGCGTCGTGGGCGTGCAGCTTGGTCGAGCGCTTGATGTACTTGCCGTACAGCGCGTGCTTGACCTGACGCTCCACCAGCACGGTGACCGTCTTGTCCATCTTGTTGCTGACGACACGGCCTTCGACCGTGCGCAGCGCCTGGGTTTCAGTGTTCTCGCTCATTTCCGGCGATCCTTACTTGGTGCTGCCGAGCAGGGTCTTGACGCGAGCGATCTCGCGGCGCACCCGGCGGGTTTCATGGGTCTTCGGCAGCTGACCGGTCACCTGCTGCATGCGCAGGGAAAACTGTTCCTTGCGCAGCTCGCCCAGGTGGGCCTTCAGGTCGTCGGCCGACTTCTCGCGGAGTTCCTTGATCGTAGCCATCAGCGCACCGTCCGGGTCACGAAAGTGGTGGTAACGGACAGCTTGGCTGCGGCCAGGCGGAACGCCTCGCGTGCAGTTTCTTCGCTGACGCCTTCGATTTCATAGATCATGCGGCCCGGCTGGATCTGGGCGACCCAGTATTCGACATTGCCCTTACCGGAACCCATACGCACTTCGATGGGCTTCTTGGTGATCGGCTTGTCGGGGAACACGCGGATCCACATCTTGCCGCCGCGCTTGACGTAGCGGCTGATCGAGCGGCGGGCCGCTTCGATCTGGCGCGCGGTCAGCTGGCCGTGTGCCGTGGCCTTCAGTCCGTACTCGCCGAAACTGACGGCATTGCCGCTCCAGCTCAGGCCATCGTTGCGGCCCTTGTGCATCTTGCGGTACTTGGTTCGCTTGGGTTGCAACATTGCCGTTACCTCGCTTCACGAGCCGGGCGCGACGGACGGTCGCCGCGGTCGCCACGATCATTGCGATCGCCGCGCGGGCTGTCGTCCTGCTTCTCCTGGCCAACCTGGGAGAAATCGAAGACTTCGCCCTTGTAGATCCAGACCTTGATGCCGATGATGCCGTAGGTCGTCTTGGCTTCGGCGAAGCCGTAGTCGATGTCGGCACGCAGCGTGTGCAGCGGCACGCGGCCTTCGCGGTACCACTCCGAACGGGCGATTTCCGCGCCGTTCAAGCGGCCGGCCACGTTGACCTTGATGCCGAGGGCACCGAGGCGCATCGCATTGCCGACCGAGCGCTTCATCGCGCGGCGGAACATGATGCGGCGCTCCAGCTGCTGGGCGATCGACTCGGCCACCAGCTGCGCGTCCAGCTCGGGCTTGCGCACTTCGGTGACGTTGATGTGCGCCGGGACGCCCATCAGCTCCGAGACTTCCTTGCGCAGCTTCTCGATGTCCTCGCCGCGCTTGCCGATCACCACGCCCGGGCGGGCGGTGTGGATCGTCACGCGCGCCGTCTTGGCCGGACGCTCGATCAGGATCTTGCTGATGCCGGCCTGGGCCAGCTTCTTGCGCAGGACCTCACGCACCTTCAGGTCGGCCGCCAGATAACCGGCGTACTCGCCCTTGTTGGCGTACCACTTGGAATTCCAGTCCTTGGCGATGCCCAGACGGATTCCGGTCGGATGAACTTTGTGACCCATCGTTATTTGCCCTCGCCCACGACCACGGTGATGTGGCTGGTGCGCTTGAGAATGCGCGTGCCGCGGCCCTTGGCGCGGGCCATGAAGCGCTTCAGGCTCGGACCCTCATCCACCATGATGGTCTTGACCTTCAGCTCGTCGATATCGGCGCCCTGGTTGTTCTCGGCATTGGCGATTGCCGACTCCACCACCTTCTTGATCAGGTGGGCAGCCTTCTTGTCCGAGAACTTCAGCAGGTTGACGGCGCGCTCGGCCGACAGGCCACGCACCTGGTCGGCGACCAGGCGAGCCTTCTGCGGGGAGATGCGCGCGGTGCGCAGGATTGCCTTCGCTTCCATCGTCATCTCCTTACTTGCCGGCCTTCTTGTCGCCACCGTGCCCCTTGAAGGTGCGGGTGACGGCAAACTCGCCGAGTTTGTGACCGACCATGTTCTCGTTGACCAGCACCGGAACGTGGTTCTTGCCGTTATGGACGGCGATCGTGAAACCCACCATGTCCGGCAGGATCATCGAGCGGCGCGACCAAGTCTTGATCGGCTTCTTGTGATTGCCCGCGGCCTCCACCTTCTTGACGAGGTGGTGATCGACGAACGGGCCCTTCTTGAGTGAACGTGCCATGGTCGATTAACCCCTGCGGTCGCGAACGATGAAGTGCTGCGTGCGCTTGTTCTTGCGCGTCTTGTAACCCTTGGTCGGCACGCCCCACGGGGTGACCGGGTGCGGGTTGCCCTGACCAGCCTTGGCCTCACCACCGCCGTGCGGGTGATCGACCGGGTTCATGGCTGCACCGCGAACGGTCGGGCGGACACCGCGCCAGCGCTTTGCACCGGCCTTGCCCAGCTTCTCGAGGCTATGCTCCTCGTTGCCGACTTCGCCGATGGTGGCGCGGCACTCGACCGGCACCTTGCGCATTTCGCCGGAGCGAAGACGCAGCGTGGCGTAGCCCTGCTCGCGCGCAACCAGCTGCACGGCCGCACCGGCGGCACGGGCGATCTGGGCACCCTTGCCCGGCTTGAGCTCGATCGCGTGGATCGTGCTGCCGACCGGGATGTTGCTCAGCGGCAGGGTATTGCCAGCCTTGATCGGGGCATTGCGGCCTGCGATGACCTGGTCACCGGTCTTCAGACCCTTCGGGGCGATGATGTAGCGGCGCTCGCCATCGACATAGCACAGCAGGGCGATGTGGGCAGTGCGGTTCGGATCGTATTCGACCCGTTCCACGCGTGCCGGAATGCCTTCCTTGTCGCGCTTGAAATCGATGATGCGGTAATGCTGCTTGTGACCGCCGCCGATGTGACGGGTGGTGATGCGACCGTTGTTGTTGCGGCCGCCGCTCTTGCTCTGCTTCTCGAGCAGCGCCGCGTGCGGCGCACCCTTATGCAGGTCGGGCGTGACCACGCGCACGGCCGAACGGCGGCCGGCGGAGGTGGGCTTGAATTTCATCAATGGCATGGGATGTACCTCAGGCCTTGGCCGTTACGTCGATGGACTGGCCATCGGCCAGGCGCACATACGCCTTGCGCCAGTCGCCGCGACGGCCAGCGCGGTTACGGAAGGACTTGCTCTTGCCCTTCACGTTGACCACGTTGACGGCCTCGACCTTGACGTCGAACAACTGCTCGACCGCAGCCTTCACATCGGCCTTGGTCGCTTCGTTCGAAACTTCGAAGACGTACTGGTTGGAAACTTCCTGCAGGCGTGCGGTCTTTTCGGAGACACGCGGGGCGCGCAGAACGCTGAAGATTTTCTCGTTGGCGCTCATGCCAGCCACTCCTCGACCTTCTTGACCGCATCGGCGGTGATGACCACCGTGTCGGCACCGACCAGCGCAACCGGATCCAGCCCCTGCACGTCGCGCACTTCCACGTAGGGAAGGTTGCGGGCGGACAGGTACAGATGCTCGGAAGCTTCCTCGGTGACGATCAGCGGACGCTTGCCGACTTCCAGCCCCTTGAGCTTTTCGATCAAGCCCTGGGTCTTGGTTTCAGCCACGTCGAACGCGTCGACGACCTTCAGGCGGCCTTGGCGATTGAGCTCCGAGAAGATCGCCGCGATGGCAGCGCGATACTGCTTGCGGTTGACCTTCTGCTCGAAGCTGCGCGGCTTGGCCGCGAACGCCACACCACCGCCGACGAAGATCGGAGCGGTCAGGGCGCCGTGACGGGCACCGCCACCCTTCTGCTTCTTCGACTTCTTGGTGGTGCCCGCAACTTCCGAGCGCGTCTTCTGCGCCTTGGTGCCGGCGCGACCGGCATTGCGATAGGCAACGACGACCTGGTGGACCAGATCCTCGCTGAACTCGCGGCCGAACACGGCTTCAGAGACCGAGACCTTGTTGTTGCTACCCGTGATAACGAGTTCCATCGTCATCTCTCCTTATGCCTTGCTCGCCGGACGGACGATCACGTCGCCACCCGCGGCACCCGGAACGGCGCCACGCACGGCAATCAGCCCGCGCTCGACGTCGACCTTGACCACTTCCAGGTTGTGCGTGCTCTGCTGCACGGCGCCCATGTGGCCGGACATCTTCTTGCCGGGGAACACGCGGCCGGGCGTCTGGCGCTGACCGATCGAACCCGGGGCACGGTGCGACAGCGAGTTGCCGTGCGTCGCATCACCCATGCGGAAGTTGTGGCGCTTGATGGTGCCCTGGAAGCCCTTGCCCTTGGTGACACCCTGGACGTCGACAATCTGGCCGACCTCGAAGATGTCCGCCTTGACTTCGCCACCGATGGCGAAATCGCCGATCTTGGCGTCATCGACGCGGAACTCCCACAGACCGCGACCAGCCTCGACCTTCGCCTTGGCGAAGTGGCCAGCTTCCGGCTTGTTGACCAGCGAGGCGCGACGCGCACCCACCGTCACCTGCACGGCGCTGTAACCGTCGGATTCGACGGTCTTGATCTGGGCGATGCGGTTCGGCGTGGCCTCGATCAGGGTGACCGGGATCGAACGACCGTCATCGGTGAAAACACGGCTCATGCCGGCCTTGCGGCCCACGAAGCCCAACGAATACTTCTTCGTCATGGTCGCAGCCCTCAGGTCAACTTAATCTGCACGTCGACGCCAGCCGCGAGTTCGAGCTTCATCAGCGCGTCCACGGTCTTGTCGTTGGGGTCGACGATGTCAAGCACGCGCTTGTGCGTGCGGGTCTCGTACTGGTCACGCGCATCCTTGTCGGCATGCGGGGACACCAGCACGGTGTAGCGTTCGATCTTGGTCGGCAGCGGGATCGGGCCGCGCACTTGCGCGCCTGTCCGCTTGGCCGTCTCAACGATCTCAGTGGCCGAACGGTCGATCAAGCGATGATCGAACGCCTTCAGCCGAATCCGGATCTTCTGGTCCGCCATGACGGGGTTCCTTCGTTAAAGAGCGACGAGCAAGGCCTCTGGGATGCCTGCTCCGAACGGGTTTCTTTGCAGCTTCGGCAATCGCGGACTGAACCACCTCGACCACCAGGACCGGCACGAATCCGACCCAAAAACTCGGGCAGACCAGTTACCCAGTCTGCCCAGACGCGGAAGTATAAAAGAGCGCAAGAGTCCCGTCAACACTTCCGGCTGACGTTTCTCTCGCGCCTTTCGATGGACCTTCCGGGTCCGGCGAACACGAAACTCGTCCTGAGTCTCTTTTCGCCTGGCATGCGCCCGCCCACTTTGGAGCGGGCGCAGATTGTACTACGAAATTACTTGATGATCTTGGCGACGACGCCGGCGCCGACGGTGCGGCCACCTTCGCGGATCGCGAAACGCAGACCTTCGTCCATCGCCACCGGGTGGATCAGGGTGACGGTCATCTTGATGTTG